>DATLRG010000033.1:0-4946 GCA_035534795.1 Chloroflexota bacterium | reverse complement strand
CATCGACCGCGAACAGGATCAGATTGCCCACCTTCAGCTCACGCACCCGTTCCCGGAGGTCGGGCGGCGCAATCAGCAGGCGCGGCCCGTTCGGTCGCTCGGCGTGGCGCAGTCTCTGGTACGGAGCGGCGGCGCGGAGCGTCGCGGCGAGGGCGAGGTCACTCAGCGTGTGTAACTCCCGTGTCGGCTGGTGAGCGCCGATGGCGTGCCCAGCCCGGTCCTGGCCGACCGCCACCGTCCGGCGGCCAGACCGGGCCGCAGCCGTGGTGCGCTCGCGATCTTGCCCCAGTCGGCGCACCGGATAGACCGCGCCCGGCGCGAACGTTCGCGTTTCAGCGCCTGACACCCCTCGGTCACTTGGCGGTTGCCCCGGAACAGACTCTTCGGCCGGTGGCTCACGATCCGACGGCGCGCCATCCTCGCTCCCTGAGTTATCCAGATAATCCTGGAAAAGCTCCGCGAGCTGCTCGCGCCCGGCCTCGGGATCGTCGAATGGCTGGCGGCGACGGCGATGGAGCAGCGCCAGATCGGCTGCCTCGTGGATGTCCGCGACAATGACCTGCCACCGCCCGGCGTACGCAGCGAGTGTCACGGCGGTTTTATACATCACGATGTCGCCGCGCAGACCGTCGATCGCGAAGGCCGCGCAAATTCGGCTGATCAGCTCAATCTGCTGATCCTCGATCCGAACCTCCGGGAGGAGGACGCGCGCCCGGACGATCCGGTCACGCTCTTGCGCCTCGGTCGCTCGCCAGCGGGCGAGGAATCCGTCCGGATCAGCCTCAAAGGCGATCCGTCGGCGCACGACCTCGGCACGCTCGCTCGGATCGCGCAGCCCTTCGACGGTCACGGCGAGGGCGAAGCGGTCGAGAAGCTGGGGACGGAGGTCGCCTTCCTCCGGATTCATTGTCCCGATGAAGACGAACTGGGAGGGATGGGTCACCGAGACGCTCTCGCGCTCGACGTAGTTCTGCCCCATCGCCGCCGCGTCGAGCAACACGTCGACGAGGTGGTCGCCGAGCAGATTCACTTCGTCAACGTAGAGGATCCCGCGGTTTGCCGCCGCCAGCAGACCTGGCTCGAACACACGCTCCCCCGCTCTGATCGCCTGCTCGAGATTCAGGGTGCCAACGACGCGATCTTCGGTCGCACCGATCGGTAGATCCACCAGCGGAACGCGCCGGTGCTCCCGGGGGACGATCTCGCCCGCGGCTCGGCGAGTCGCGCAGCTCGTGCATTGCAGCGACCCGTCCGGATCGCAGCGATAGGGACAGTCGGAGACGACCGCGATCGCCGGCAGGAGGTGGGCGAAGGCGCGAACGGCAGTCGATTTGGCCGTTCCCTTCTCACCGCGGATCAGAATGCCGCCAATGCGCGGGTTGATCGCATTGAGAATGAGGCCCTTCTTTAATTGTTCCTGGCCGACGATCGCGCTGAATGGAAAAACGGGACGATCGTGCATCAGGAGCCACCTCCCGGTCGCGTGGCTGGCGTTTGATTGGAAATACCGGTACGCTCGGTTCGCGCCTCGATCGCGGCGTCGACGTCAAGGTAGACGCGTTCGAGTGCGTCTCGTAGCGCCCCCGGCTCCGCCCAGAGGCCACGCTCCACCGCTTCCAGTAAACGTTCGGTGATATCCCGCAGCGCCCACGGATTGCTCTGGCCGAAGAACTCCTGGAGCTTCGGATCGAGCGCGTAGGTTTCCGCGACGCGCGCGTACATCCAATCGTCGACGACGTCGGAGGTCGCGTCGTAGCCGAAAAGGTAGTCGACCGTTGCCGCGAGCTCGAGCGCGCCCTTGTAGCCGTGGCGCTGGATGGCGGCGATCCACTTCGGATTGACGACGCGGCTCCGGAAGACGCGGAGCGCCTCCTCTTTGAGATCGCGCACCCGGGGACGCGCTGGATCGGCGCTATCGCCGAAGTAGCGGCGGGGATTCTTGCCGGTCAGGGCGCGAATCGTCGCGATCATCCCTCCGTGATACTGAAGGTAATCGTCGGAGTCGAAGATGTCGTGCTCCCGATTGTCCTGGTTCTTTACCGCGACCTGGACGCCGCTCAGTACCTGGCGGAAAGTGGCCCGCGCGTCGATCCCGTACGCCTCGGCGGTGTAGGCGTAGCCCCCCCAGTTTACGTATGCCTCGGCGAAGTCGGTCGCGTCCTGCCAGTTCCGCTCGTCGATCAGTGGGAGGATGCCGGCGCCGTAGGTGCCTGGCTTGCAGCCAAAGATCCGGTAGCTCGCGCTGCGGGTTGCCTCCTCCGAGGTCAGCCCAGCGGAGACGAGCTTCTCGCGGTCGTCGAGGTGGTGCCGACGCAGGTAGTTTTGATCCGGCGGCTCGTCGAGCGCCGCGACGGCGCGAAACGCCTCGTCGAGGAGGGCGATCAATTGCGGAAAGGCATCTCGGAAGAAGCCGGAGATCCGACAGACGACGTCGATCCGTGGCCGTCCCAGTTCGGCGAGGGAAATGACCTCGATGCCAATGACGCGGCGGTTCTCGGGCTGCCAGCGCGGACGTACGCCGAGCAGAGACAAGACTTCGGCGACGTCGTCGCCGTGGGTACGCAATGCGCTCGTTCCCCAGATCGAGATACCAACGCTCTCCGGGTAGCGTCGCTCGTCCTCCAGGTGGCGTGCGAGTAGGGCTTCGGCGAGCTGCTGGCCGACCTCCCAGGCGGCCTGACTGGGCAAAGATCGCGGGTCGACGGTGTAGAAGTTGCGGCCGGTGGGCAGCACGTGCGCCATTCCCCGCGTCGGGGCGCCACTCGGGCCGGCCGGAACGTAGCCGCCGTCGAGGGCGTGGAGGACGTTGTCGATCTCGGTGGTGGTCTGCCGAAGGTTCGGGACCAGCTCGCTGCAGATGAAGTCGAGTGTTTGTTCGATCGCCGCTCGTCCTTTACCCGTGTCGTTCCTCCCCGGCTCGGCACCCGGGCCGAGTACGATCTCCACCACCGACAGCACCTCGTCCGGGGCAAAGTCGACCGTCGCCAGCCCCTCGACCAATCGGTGTCCAATGAGATCGATCGCTTCGATGGCATCGGCATGGGTCGGGATCGCGCGCCCAACCGCGGCCTCGAGCACGGTCGGGCGCGTCGTGAAGGGTTTCCCGAGATCTTCAAGGATGACATCGAGGTCGAGCCCGAAATGGGTGGCTACCCCTGTGCGTACGCTAGGGACGTCGAGGTTTGCCAGGCGGACCAGGCTGAGGATCGTGTCGATGAGCTGCGTCCCGGTCGGCGCTTGTCCCAGAATGTGTAAGCCATCGCGAATCTGCGCGCTCGTGAGCTCACAGAGGTAGCCGTTCATGTTCTCGACCAGATGGGCGAAGTCCCGACCGCTCAGGTCGGAGATGGTGTAGGGAACGCCATCGTCGTGAAACTGGGGCTCCCAATCGTGTCGGTGCGGCGCGGCATCCCAATTGATGATCTGACCGAGGTCTGCGTCGAGTCGGGCTTTCTGAATCAACCTCCAGATCTGCTGTTGCACCAGAGGAAGCTTGCTCGGGTCGAGCTGTTCGAGCTGGTAGTATTCGTCGACCAATCGGGTCAGCTCTTCGATCTCCGCGTAGCCCTCGGCGGTCGTCATCGGGGGCGTGAGATGGTCGACGATGACCGCGTGGGTCCGCCGCTTCGCCTGGGCGCCCTCGCCTGGATTATTGATGATGAAGGGATAGACGAGTGGCAGATCACCGAGGAAGAGGTCGGGATAGCACTCCGCCGACACGCCGACGCCCTTTCCGGGGAGCCATTCGAGTGTTCCGTGTTTGCCCAGATGGACGATGGCGTCGGCTCCCCAGCCCCCGGCCGCGATCGGCTCGCTGAGCCAATGGTACAGCGCATAGTAGGGATGGGGCGGCGGGAGGTCCGGCATGTGATAGATTGCCGACGGATCGAGACCGTAGCCGCGGGGCGGCTGAATCGCGACGAACGCGTTGCCGAAGGTAACCCCGGCCAGCGCGAGGGTGCCGCGATCGTCGACGTAGTGCTGCCCCGGCGGCGTCTCCCAGCGGGCTGCCATCTCCGACTGGTTCTTTTCCGGTAATGCTGCGAACCACTGCTGATAGCGACGCGCCGGCACCCGCGCCACGGCACCGGCGATCTGGGCGTCGGTCAGGACGTCACGATCGTAGGAGCCACGTTCGATGAGGTACTGCAGGAGGGAATCGCCGTCGGTGGGGAGGTCGGAGATTGCGTAGTCGGTCTCTTGCATCGCCCGGAGGAGACGCAGCAGTGAGGCTGGTGTGTCGAGGCCGACCGCGTTGGCGATCCGCGAGACCCGGCTCGTGTAATTCGTCAGGATGAAGGCGATGCGCTTCTCACGGTTCGGCACGCGCCGGAGCGCGGCGAGTCGCAGCGCCTGGCCGACGACGCGCTCCACCCGGTCGGTCTGGGCGACGTACTGGACGATTGGCGATTCAAGAACCGGAGCGCGGTCGAAACCACGGCGATCGCCAGTGCCCGTCGGGTCCGCACTGGGGGGAGCGACGGGCACCGCCTCTTTGAAGCTGATCGGGACCGAGATGATTCGACCGTCGAGCTCGGGAATGGCTACGTTCATCGCGACGTCGAGTGGCGACAGTCCCCGGAGCGACGCGGACCATTGGTCGTGGCTCAGCGCCGATGTGATCGCTTGCACAATCGGTACATCCAGCCGGCGCAAGACGTCGGCAGCCCAATCGCCCCGCGCGTCGGTGGCGCCGAGGGCAAAGCTCATCGTCGAGATGAGGACGTCAACCAGAGGATGGTCCTCGGCGACGAAGTAGCGCAGTGCCGACGGAAGCGCACCGGAGGCCGGATCCTCCCCATCGGGGAAGTCCTTTAACGAATAGGCGTACACCGGCAGGACGTTGGCGCCCCGAGCTTCGCCCGCCCGCACCAGGGCGTCGACGAAGTCGAGGTTACCGGAGAGCAGGTGCGCGCGGTAAAAGAGGACGCCGATGGTCGGCCGTG
>DATLRG010000032.1:0-6905 GCA_035534795.1 Chloroflexota bacterium | reverse complement strand
CAGTGAGCGGGGGATTTGCCCACCAAATCCCCCGCTCACTGACCCATCTCCGACACGCGGCGGAACCGATGGCAAACGAGGGTGAGGCCGTGGGAAGTGGCCGCGTCGCCTACCGGCCTACCTCCCGAACTTCGCCGACCCGCTCTGCCTCCACGCGCGCCGGCCGCTCCTCGCCGCCTTTTTCCTCCGGCGGCTTGATCCCATGGAAGAAGCCGTAATACAGCGCGGCGTTCAGCCCCTGGAACACCGCCGCGAGCTCCAGGGGTAGGTCCAGCGCCAGGCCCGTCATCAGGTAGCCGGCGATGGTCGGTCCGATCGACGAGCAGACCTGCGTCGGCAGATTGCTGAATCCTGCCGCCGTGGCGCGCTCTTCCCGGCGAACGATCGCCATGAGGTAGGACTGCCGGACCGGATTGGAGAGCGTGTTCGTGACCATCCGCAAAAGGAACAAAGCCGCCGCCAGCGGGTAGATCGGCATCAGGGGAATGAAGACGAGCATCACGACCGAGACCACGCGCGTCAGCACGACGGCGTTGACCGCGCCGAGCCGGCGGGCGATCCGCGCGGCGTAGAGGTACGACGGTGCGGTCGCCAGATTCACCAGGGTGAAGAGTCCGCCGAGCTCCGCGGCGCCGACGCCGTAGCGGCGATAGAACCAGTACACCATGATCGGCCCGAGAAAGCCGATGGCCAGGCCATTCGTCGCGTTCGTCGCCATGAACTTGAGGATGGTGCGAGTTGTCTCCGGCGAAAGCGGCTCCCGACGGCGCGGGCGCGGCGCGGCCGGTCCCGCCGCTCGGCGCGTCTCCTGCACCGGCAGCATGACCACCGCCATGGCGACACCGAAAGCCGCGGTCAGTCCAAAGAGCACCCGGTCGCCATCGATCGTGGTGAGGCCCAGCGTGGAGTGGAGCACGCTCGGCAAGATCGCAAGCAAGGAGCCAATCGCGGCCGCGAGCACTCCGACGAACGACGTGGCGCCAAAGACCGCGGTCCGGTGCCGGTCGTCCGCGTGCTCCGCGAGGAGGGCTTGCTCAGCCGGATAGTACGGACCCCACGCGCCGCCGCTGCCGGCCCCTCCGCCGCGTCCAATCGTGGTGATCGCGCCGGCGATCAAGATCACCCAGAACGCGCCGCTCGCCGCGAAGACGATGCCGCCCACCGCCGTGAGCAGGGCCAGGATCACCAGGAAAGTCTTCCGGCCGTAGCGGTCGGAGTAGAACCCGACCGCCGCGGCCAGCACCGCGCTGCCGATCGACGCCGCCGAGAAAACGAGGCCAAGCTGCACGGCGCTGTACCCGAGCACCGCCAGGTAGAGCGGCACGATCACCGACAGGTAGCCTTGCGTGAGGCTACGAATCCCGCGGCCGGCAAAGAGCAGAGTCAGATCACGGTTGAGCCAGGTTGGCCGAAAAGTGATGAGATCCTCCTATCGGTAGTTTGTCGAGACGACCGTGCCGTGCATCCGGCCCTAAATCAACAAACCCACCGCTACGCTCCACCCCCGAGCCCCGGCACTCCCGCATCCTCCTGCGCGACGAGCCGTGTGCCACTCGCGCCATCGGCCGAGGCGACGACGGATCCGGTTCCGCTCGCGACGCCGTCGGTCTCCACGGCAGCCTCCATCCCCATCCCGGCGAGCGCCCCCGCCTCGATCATCCTGCCGCCCGGTGCCCACCGCATGCTCATCAAGCCCAGGTGCGACAGCCACAGGCCGAAGTCGTCCAGAAGGCTGTACATGACCGGCACGAAGATCAGTGTCAGCAACGTGGAGGTGAGCAAGCCGCCGACGAGGACCGTCGCCATCGGCGACCGCTCTTCTGAGCCGGTGCCGATGTGGAGCGCCAGCGGCAGCATGGCGCAGACCATGGTGCAGGTGGTCATGAGAATCGGGCGCAGCCGGGTGCGGCCCGATTCTATCAGCGCCTGGTTCCGTTCATACCCCCGGTCGCGCAGCGTATTGGTATAGTCGACCAGCAGAATGGCATTCTTGGCGACCAGGCCCATCAGCATAATCAGGCCCATGAAGGAGTAGAGGTTCAGGGTGTCGCCGGTCACGGTCAGCGCGCCCAGCGCGCCGACGGTCGCCAGCGGCAGGCTCAGCAGCACGGCCAGGGGATAGAGCAGCGACTCGTAGAGCGCCGACGTGAGCATGTAGACCAGCAGGATGGAGAGCGCGAACGCCGCTTCCAGCGGCGCGAACACCTGCGCCTGCTGCTGGACCGACCCGCCGAAGGTGAAGGAATAGCCGGCCGGCAGGTTGATCTGCTGCATCGCCTTCTGGACTTCGGACGCGACCTGACCGAGCGGGGCGCCAAAGGTGGCGGCGCTCACCGACACCTCGAGCGTACGGTTCTGATCGTTGATCTGCGCGGGCTCGGTGGTGGGGAAGACCGTGGCGACCTCGCCCAGGCTCACCACCGCGCCCGACGACGTGGTGATCGGCAGCGCCTCGATCTGCGCGGGCGTGATCGTCGAGTTTCCCGCCACCGAGATGACGATCGGCGTCAGGACCGAGCTGCCACTTGGAGTCAGGTTGGTGACGGTGGTGCCGCCGACCAGCGTACTGATCGTGCTACCGATCTGCTGCGCGGTGATCCCCAGATCCGCTGCCTTCGCCCGGTCGATCTTCACGCCCAGCTCGGGAACCTCGCGCGTAGCCTGATTGTTCACCTCGACGACACCCGGTAGCGTTTTCATGACCGCGCTGACCTGGTCCGCCAACTGGTCCAGCACGTTGATGTCGGGTCCGAGCAGCACCACGCCGACGGCGCTCCCGCCGCCGACGCGCAATGGGTTGGACACTGACGTCGAGACGTTCGCGTCGGGCCACTGCCGCGCGATCTGCCGCACCTTCACCAGATAGGTGGGCAGCGCGGGCCGCTCGCCCACCGACAGCAGGTCCACCGCGATGTGGCCGCTGTTTGTGTTGGCGCCGCCCCCGAACCCACCGCCGCGGGAGCCGGCCGTGGCGAAGGATTGTTGCACCCCCGGCATCGCCCGGATCTGATCGTCCAGGCCGTTCAGCACCGTCTCGGTGCGGTTGAGTGGTGTCCCGTTCGGCAGAGAAACGTTGACCGAGAACTGCGAGTTATCTTCCTGGGGCGTGAACTCAGTCCCGAGCCAGCCAAGCGGAATGAAGGCGATGCTCAGCGCGAGCGCCGCGACGCCAATCAAAATGACCAGCGGCCGGCGGCGCAACGCCCCGTGGATCAGACGTCCGTAGCCCCGGCGCAGGCGGCTGTAGTTGTGCTCCCACCAGACGGTAAAGCGCCCCCAGGGCCCGCGCCCGGCTGTCGCCTCGAGGTGCTCTTCGTCGAGCGGCTCCTTCAGCCAGCGCGAGGCCAGCAGCGGCGTGACGGTGAAGGAGACGAACAGCGAGAACAGCGTGGCCACGACGATGGTCAAGCCGAACTCCCGGAAGATCTCGCCGACGATGCCGCTGGTGAAGGCGACCGGGCCGTACACCACGACGTCTGTCATCGTGATCGCCACCGCGGCAAGTCCAATTTCGAGGCGGCCCTCCAGCGCCGCCTTGATCGGGCTCTTCCCCATGGCGAGGTGCCGGTTGATGTTCTCCAGCACCACGATAGAGTCATCGACCAGGATACCCGTCATCAGCGAGAGGGCCAGCAAAGAAATCAGGTCGAGGCTGAAGCCCAGGAAGTACATCACCGTGAACGTCGAGATCAGCGAGATCGGAATGGCGACCAGGACGATGATCATGTTCCGCGGACGGTGCAGGAACAGCAGCAAGACAATCGCGGGCAGCAGAATGGCCAGCGCGAGGTCGTCTTCGACCGCCTGGATGGATTGGTGGGTGTAAACCGTCGCGTCGTTGACGATGTTGGTGTGCAGCCCTGGCGGCAACTGCCGGCTCGACCGGGCGAGCGCTACCTTCAGGCCGTCGTCCACCTGGACGATGTTCGCGCCGCTCTGCGCGGTGATGACGAGGACCACCGCGTCCTTACCGTTGAGGTGAGTCTCCTGGGACACCGGCGCGTATCCCTGCCTGACGTCAGCGAGCTGGCCCAGCGTCAGCGGCAGCCCGCCGGGTCGCGGAACGATGACGAGCCCCTGCAGCTCTTGCGCGGTCTGGAAATACGCGTTGGTGCGAATGGTCTGGTTCTGTCCGGCCTCGGTGGTGGTGCCACCGGGGATGCTCAGGTTCTGCGCCTGAATCGCCTGACTGATCTGATTGACCGTCACACCGTACGCCGTGAGTGCATCCGTCTTGAGCACGACGTTGACCTGGGGGACCAGGCCGCCCTCGACCGACACGGACGCGACGCCCGGGACCTCCTGGAGCAGCGGCTCCATGGTGTTCGTCGCGACGTCGTAGAGTTCTTCCTGTGGTCCACCCGAGAGCGCCACGTTCATGATCGGGGAGGCGTTCGGGTCTGCCTTGATGATCGACGGCGTTTGAATGCCAGCCGGCAATTGCCGTTGGACGCGGTTGATCACCTGGGCGATGTCGTTGGCGGCAACGCTCACATCGGTGCCCGAGGCGAAGCGCATCGAGACACGTGCGGACCCATCAGAGGACACGCCATTGATCTGTGAGATCCCGGAAACACCGGAGACGGCGTTTTCGACCGGCTCGGTGACCAGTTGCTCCATGTCCTCGGGGCTTGCACCAGGGTAGCTAATCACGACGATGACGAACGGGAAGCTGATGCTCGGTAGCTCTTGCACCGGCAGGGACCGATAGGAGATGACTCCCATCAAGATCAGCGCGAGGACGATCATCGCCATGGTGACCGGTCGCTTCAGCGCTAAACGGGTCGGGTTCACAGGTTACCTCCGCGCCCAACCGGGCTGGCACTCAGGTGTAAACGGTGATTAGTCATGTTCAGGCGCGTCGATCAGCCCTGGGGCTTGGGCGTCGGGCTGGCACGCGTCGCCCCACGACCGGTGCCGGTCGGCGCCCCGCTCTGCCGGCTCGACGATCCGCCCGGTCGGCCCGACGCACTACTGGCGGGGGTCCGCCCGGCGGCCGGGACTGGGCCGGCGATCCGCACCGGCGAACCGTCGGTGAGGTTCGACTGGCTCGACGTGGCGACTTCCTCACCCGCGGTCACCCCGGAGACGATCTGGGTATTGTTGTCATCGGCGATCCCGATCGTCACCGCTTGCAGGTGCGCCTTGCCGCCGGCCACGGTGTAGACGACCGACTGGGGCCCTTGTTGGACGACCGCGACGTTCGGCACCAGGATGGCGTTCGGATCGGATGCGACCGTGACCACCAGGGAGACGAACATTCCGGCCTTCAAGTCGCTGGAACTGTCCTGTGGCTGGACTGCGATGGTGAAGGTGTGGGTCTTCGGGTCAGCGGATGGATAGATGCTGGTGACCTGGGCAGGGAAGAGCTTGCCCGGGACGGCGCTGCTGCTCAGATTGACCGCCTGGCCGGCCTTGATCGCCGCGATGCGCGACTCCTCGATCGAGAACTGGACCTGCGGCAGATTCGAGATCAGGGTGAAGATCGGGGTAGAGGGGCTCGCCAGCGCGCCCGGCGAGAGGAGCTTCGCGCTGATGACGCCGTCGAACGGAGCGACGACGCTCGCCTCCTTCAGGTTGGTCTGCGCGATGGTCAGCGCGGCCTGCGCCTGCTGGACGGCCACCTGCGCGGCCTGGACGTCATACGTCGTGTACGGCGCCTCGGCGAGCTCCAACTGGGCGTTGGCCGCGTCGACCGCCGCCTGCGCCTGCTCGACGTCGGTGTCGGTGTACGGCGCCTGGGCAAGCTGATACGCTTGCTGCGCCGCGTCGACCGCGGCCTGGGCCTGGGCGATGTCGGTGCTGGTGTACGGGTTCTGAGCGAGCTTGTACGCTTGCTGCGCCGCGGCGACCGCCGCCTGCGCCTGGTTGGTCGCGTCCTGCGTCGGCGGATCGGTCAGCGTCTTCAGGTTCTGGTTCGCGACGCTGACGGCGGTCTCGGCGGCGAAGGCTTGCGCTTGCGCTGCCTGGCACTGGAACCCGGCTAGTCGGCACTGACCGTCCTTGGTCGCCTGCGCGGAGGTCAGCGAGTCCTTCGCCTGCTCGACCTGCAGCTTCGCCGCGGCCACCTGGTCTGGCGTTGGTCCGTCGAGGAGCTGCTGGAGCTTGGACTGCGCGGCGTCGAGGTTGGCCTTGGCCTCGGCAACCGTCTCGGTGCGCGAGCCCGCCTGAATCGCGGTGAGCTTGGCCTGCGCCGTGACGAGAGCGGCCTTGGCCTCGGCAACCGTCTCGGTCCGGGGCCCGTTCTGGACCGCGTCCAACTTGGCGTGCGCCCCGTCCAGATTCGCCTTGGCCACCGCGACGGCCTCGGGCCGGGCGCCCGCTTTGATCTGCGCCAGCTTGACCTGCGCCGCCTCGACGCCGCCCTGCGCCGTCGCGACCTGATCCGAGAGCGTGGACTTATCCAGCTCGGCGATGACGTCGCCGGTCTTCACCTGGCTCCCGACGTCGGCGTCAAGCTTGACGATCTGGCCGGCGATCTGGGGGACGACGTTGACGGTGTTGAGCGCCTGAACGGTGCCAGTGTAGTCGGCGGTCTGAGAAATGGGCCCGCTCGTCACCCTTGCTTCGGTGACCACCGTCGCCGGCGGCCCACTGGGGGCCCGTCCGCCGGTCGCCGCATTTCCGCCGCCGACGACTCCGCAACCGGCGACCAGCATGCCGACGAGCGCCAGCCTCGCGACGCCGAAAACCCGAGAAACCGTCACGTCATCCTCCTTCGATCGATGCTGCTCGGCCACCGCCGCGACCTGGCGGGCGTGCCGTGCGCCCGGACACCAGTGTCGCACCTCGATTTATACTCGATTTCCACGCGTCGTTTGTTAACAAAGGGTAAACTATTTCGCTTGGCCGTAGTAATTGCTGATCCGCGCTCTGCTCGTCACGCCAGGATGGGAAGTGAAGGG
>DATLRG010000031.1:0-2081 GCA_035534795.1 Chloroflexota bacterium | reverse complement strand
GATGGGCTGTGCCCATCCAGCACTTACCTGCCGTCCTCACCGTGACACGACGATAGATCCTGGTGGCCAGTTTTCGTCGCGCGCGTACATGTGCAGCACGTCCAGCGACTACTCTGATGCCTGCGCAACGGAGATCGTGGTCGTGCCGCCAACCTTCCTGGAGAGAGTCGTGCCCCAGCAAGAGTTCGCCGCCTGGATCGCACGTGCGCGCGTTCTCGACGAGGACGCCTGGGATCAGCTCTACCAGTCTGCCTTTCCGCAGGTCTACCGGTACGTCGCGTCGAAGGTGAACGGCGTGCCGGAGGCCGAGGATATTACCGAAGAGGTCTTCGTCGGCGCCCTCCAGACGGTGAGCGGCCTACGGGCGACCGAGGAAGCATCTTTTCTCGCCTGGCTCTTCCAGATCGCCCGGAACAAGGTGGCCGATCATCTGCGGCGCCAGTACCGGCGGCCGACCGAGCCGTTGGACCCCGAGGCGGAGATCGGCGATCCATCGCCGACGCCCGAGGAAGCCGCTCTACGGGCCGACGACGTCCGGTCGGTCCGCGCCGCGCTGGCGGAGCTGAGCGCGGAGCAGCGGGAGGTGATCGTGATGAAGTTCGCGCTGGGATACGATAACGCGCGCGCCGCCGCCGTGCTTGGCAAGAGCAGCGGCGCGATCAACCAGCTCCAGCACCGCGCATTGCAGGCGCTCGGCCGCGTTCTCGATCGCGTCAAAGCGTAGCTCGACAGGAAAGCGCCGATGGACCAGTCAATCGCCGACATTCTCGAAACGTGCTGTCAGCACCTGGCGCGCGGCGAGTCGATCGAAACCTGCCTCGCGGCGCATCCGTCGCACCGCGCGGAGCTGCTGCGGCTGCTGCCGATCGCCGTGCGCGCCCGGGCGCTGGCGAGCGACCCCGATCCGGTCTACGCCGCGGGAGCGCAGCGGCGCTTCCGGCGGACTGTCGCTACCGTGCGAGCCAGCCAACCGGCGTCGGGATCGGGGATTCTCGGCTGGCTGCAACGGCTCGCGCTGCCGGTGGCGATCGTGGTGGTGCTGGTCCTCTCCGGCTTCGGACTCACCCAGGCAGCGGATAACACGCTGCCAGACAATCCGCTTTATACGGTCAAGCAGGCACAGGAAAGCGTCGCCCGTGTCTTGACGCGGGGCCCCGAACAGCGCGCCGCGCTCGAGATGAAGTTCGCGAATCAGCGCCTCCAGGAGATCCACCGCGCCGAGTTGCTCGGCAAGGGGCCGGCGGTGCTCCGCCCGCTCGCCGTCCAGATGGTCGCGGCGACCACGCTGGCCACGCAGCAGGTTGGCCAGACGTCGGGGCAGAGCCACGCGCTTCTGGTCGGCTACCTGCGTCCACTCCTCACCCGCGAGCAGCGCGCGCTGGAAGCGTTCAACAAGAGCCGAAACAAAGAAGTCGCCGCGACGGCGCGTCAGTTGCTGGGGCAGATCCAGGCAGATGAGAGGAGCGTGGGGATGGGGTCACTCGGGTAGGTATGCTCCTCGGCGATGCCCGAGACCCCTCCCGCCGTCCCTCCCCGACGTGGGAGGGAAGCATGGAAGCGGAACGCACTGCCGCGCTCGACTCTGCCCTCAGCCTCGGAGGACCGGTAGGAGGTCAGCTCGGGTCGCCCGGCGACCTACGTTCAGGATACTTGTCCCCATCTACTATCCGGCCCGCAGCAATCCTTCGACCGAAAGGTCTTCGTCCAGGTCCTCCCAGTGGATCCCCACACCGCGTCCAATCAGCCGCCAATTGCTGCGCTGCTCCGGACTGGCATCGCGAATGGTTGGAAACCACTCGAGCGGTACGCCGATCTCTCGGCCATCTTGTAATTCGACGTACATCATGTCGTTTTCAAAGCGGACGCGCGTGGCTACCACCGCGAGTGCCGCTCTGCTACTGCCCAAAGTGGTCATACCATGCCTCCAGGAGTCGACTGCGATGCTCTTGGACCAGCTCCCTCAACACTTTAAGCTCGGTTCTCTTGTAGCCAACGGACCCGCTCAAGACGACCGGATCACGCCAGGACTTTGCATCGCAGTCTCCAGACTCGACGTGAATGTGCGGTGGTTCGACTCCCTG
>DATLRG010000030.1:0-2778 GCA_035534795.1 Chloroflexota bacterium | reverse complement strand
CAGTCTCCTTCGCTGGTTCTGGTTTCGACCTGTCACGCGGGAACCGCGGGTTCCTCCCTACTCTCGAACCTCGATCACGACGTATGCGCCGTCGGTGCTGACGGGAAAAGTCTCGGCGACGTAGGGTCCTTTGACCCGTTCGGCCGTCGAAACGGCGGCGTCGTCCTCGGCCAGACTGGCTGATTCGGCGACGAGCTGGGCGCCCGGCTCGATGTGGACTTCGTAGGTGCGGGCGCGCAGGCGTCGAGGATCGCACCAGGATTGGCCGGTCCGCACGTCGAACTCCCAGCCGTGCCACCCGCAGCTCAAGATCTCGCCGCGCCGGCTGTAGCTGAACTCGCCGGGCGCCGACGCCTCGAGCAAGCCCCAGAGCTTCCCCTCGCAGAGCGGTCCGCCCTGATGCGGGCAGCGGTTGCGCAGGGCAAAAAAGTCGCCGTTCAAGTTGAAGACGCCGATCGAAAGGCCCCCGACCTCGACGAGCCTGCGCTCGCCCGGACGGATCTCGTCGACGGTCGCCACGACGTACTTCATTTCAGTCCGTAGAGTGAAGACGCGTTCTCGAAGTAGATCTTCTGCTGCAGCTCGCTCGGCAAGGCAATCGGAAAGGCCTCGTCGGGGTCGTCGGCGTCCCAATGCGGATAGTCGGTCGCAAACACGACGTGGTCGACCGCCGGACCGAAGTGATCGAGCAGCTGCAGAAATTGGCGCGGCCGGTGCGGCTCTTCCATCGGCTGCGTGCATACCCAGACGTGCTCGTGAACGTATTCCGAGGGCAAGCGCTTCAGGTGGGGCACCTCGCTCTTCAGCAGGTGCCAGGCGCTGTCGAGCCGCCAGCAGAGCGACGGCAGCCAGCCAAAGCCGTTCTCGGCCGAGACGAGCTTCAGCGTCGGGAAATGCTCGAAGACACCCTCGGCGACCATGCTGATCACGTTGGCCTGCATCGCCTGGGCCGGACCGACGTGATCTTCGATGTAGAAGGACGGCCAACCGGTGCCGGTGATCGGCTGACCATACGACCCGAAGGCGTGTGACATGACTGCCAGGCCATGCTCGACGCAGGCTTCGTAGATTGGCCAATACTTGCGACGGCCCATAGGCTCGTGCGGCCGACCGGAGAACTGCACTTGAACGAAGCGCCGGTCGTCGGCCAGCCGCCGGATCTCGGCGACCGCCCGGGTCGGATCCTCGAAAGGAAGCTGAATCGAGGCGCGAAAGCGGGAATCGAAGTCGAGCCATTCGGCGACCTGCCAATCGTTCACCGCGCTGGCCCAGGCCGCGCTCAGGTCGAGGTTCGTGATGCCGCCGCCACCACCAAGGGGAGTCAGAATCGCGTAGGCACAGCGCTCGGGCTCGAGGAAGGTATCGCGCACGAAGACTGGATCGGACCCGGCGATTCGGCCGGAAGGTGGCCAGGCTCCGGCTCGATCGTTCAGATAGCGGGGATAAGCGCCACCGCTCGGGTGGTGCAGACCGTACGTCTCGATGTGCTGGACCCAGCGATCGGCCAGGTACGGATACAGATCCTTCGGCGAGTCCCACTGGTTGTGATGATCGCAGTCGATAAAGGCAGGACGTACCGGAACTTGCTGCTCTTGGCGCGGCTGTGTCGCGACCATAGTGTCCTTCCTCCTAAAATTGATACCAGGCGCGGGCGTTCTCGGTCGCGATCTTCCGCGCCAGATCCGGTGGCAAGTCTCCCAGGAAGGAGAGTGGATCGGCGTGGTGAAGATGGGGATAATCGCTCGCATAGAGCAGCAACTCGTCCGAGCCAAGCTGATCGATCACTTCGAGAAGCTGCTGACGGCTAACCGGCGCATCCACCGGTTGGATCGTGAGACGCACGTGCTCGCGAATGTAGGCCGAGGGCGCGCGCTTCACCCAGGGAATTGTCCGGCGCAGGTTGCGCCACTCCTTGTCGAAGCGCCACATGTGCGCCGGCAGCCAGGTGAACCCGCCCTCGATCAGGGTGACACGCAGGTTGGGCCACGAGTCGAAAACGCCCTCGGTGATCAGGCTCGTGACCTGCGAGGCGAAGACCTGGGCCATGCCGGCGTACTCCTCGAAGTAGTACGAGGGCCAGCCGGCGGGGGTGGGCGGGTTGCCGGGTGCGCCGCCGAAGTGGATACCGGCGACCAGGTCGTGGCCGGCGATGGCCTCCCACATGGGGCGAAAGAGGCGCGAGCCGTACGGGTGCTGCGCGCGGACGGGAAGGAAGACCTGGACGAAGCCCGGGTGGCTGCCGACGCGATCGATCTCGCGAGCGGCGAGCTCGGGGAGCTGGCTGGGGACGACCAGCGAGGCGCGCAGCCGCGCATCCTTCTCCAGCAACTCGGCGATGAGCCAGTCGTTGACCGCGCTCGCGAGGGCGACGGCGGCGTCGGGGTGGTGAATGCTGTCGATCGCGTAAGCGCAGTTGAGGATGGCCAGCGCGACGTCCGGCGCGTCGAGCGCCTGAACGCGCAGGAGGGCGAGATCGGAGCCAGCCGGCGCGCCCTCGGGCCGCGAGCCCGGGCGAGCGGTCGTGGGGGCCCTCGGCGGATAGGCAGTGTCGGTCGGTCCCTTGAAGCGCGAGTTCTGGATGTGCTCGATCCAGTGCTCGGCCAGGTACGGAAAGAGGACGTCGGCCCTGGCGACCTCGACGTGTACGTCGCAGTCGACGAGCGCGAGCGCGGCCGGCGGGGTCGCCATGCTCGCGGGCCGCGTGTCGGGCATGCGGGACCTCCTCCCTGACTGCTCGAGTGTTTTGTCAAGGAGGAAATGAGGGATGGGTGCGTGGTG
>DATLRG010000029.1:0-3039 GCA_035534795.1 Chloroflexota bacterium | reverse complement strand
CCATGCCGAAGATATCGAGCGGCGCGCAGGTCGCGGAGCCCGTCGAGATCGGCGAATTGACCACGCCCGGCGGACAGACGATCTGGCCGCCCGAGTTGACGACCGGGTTGATGGCGTTTTCCAGATTCTGGAAGACGACGGCCGGATTGCGCGAGATGTTGCGGGAGTAGCCGTAATTGAGGGCGACGTTCCAGTGATAGGAATTGTGGAGGGCGTCGAAGTCGCCCTTCATGCCCAGAACCCCGCGGGCGACCACCTGGTCGCCGGCGAATCGCCCGGCCTCCAGGTCGGTGCTCGCGCGGTCGAGGTAGAAGTACTTCGGGCTCCAGTTCGGGTCGAAGGGCGCGCCGCTGCCGCCGAAGTAGCCGCCGGCCTGGTAGGCATTCATCTGGCTCTGGATCAGCGCCCGGTTGGCCGCCGGGAGGTACGGGTTGTTGACACTGATGTAGAGCGGCCCGTTGGGTGTTCCGGGATTGCCGAAGATCGTGGCGTTGTAGAGCGGCTGGGCGATGAGGCTGTGGGCATGGTCCTCCGAGAACCAGCCCTCCCAGAAGGTCTGCAGGTGGTCGGTCCAGTTGAAATGCCCGAGCGTATCGGCATTGATCCTCTCGGCGTAGGCCTGCAGGTTGCTGAACTCGACGAGATTCACGCCCTCGCCTCCCGAATAGAAGATCGGATTGCCGGTGGCCGTGCCCAGGCTGTAGGGCGACAGCGCGCTCGAACCGGGCGAGAACGCGAGCGGCTGGCCCGACGCGTCCGTAATGCCGATCGCCGCATTGGGAACCCCGGGAGTATAGAAGAAGGCGTCGAGGTACGGCACGCCCGAGGTGCTCAGCTGGTTGACGACGGGGTCCGGCGCCAGCACCTCCTGGTACTTGCCAGGCGTCGCGGGGGCCTCGAACCCCCCTGGTTGACGAACACCGAGCGTGCCGTGCCCCTCAGGCCGTCGCTCTTGGTGAACTCGACGACCGCGGTCACGTTGCCCCGACCGCCCGCGAAGTTGTGACCGCCGAGGACGCTCAGGCGGTAATTGAAGGCATCTCCCTGATTCGATATGCCGGCCATGGCGTTCATGTCGAGTCCCTGGTAGTTCTTCTTCAGGATCACGTTCACCGTGCCCGCGATGGCATCCGCGCCGTAGATCGGGGCGCCGCCGACCGAGATCGTCTCGATGTGGTCGATCAGCTGGACCGGGATGACATTGAAGTCGACCTGGCTCCCCGGCGAGGACGCGCCGAAGAGGCTCGCCGTGTTGGAGGAGACGAACCGTCGACCGTTGACCAGGGTGAGGGTGCGCTGCGAGCCGAGGGAGAACAGGTCGACGAAGCTCTGCCCGACGCTGAAAGCCGATTGCTGGTTCTGCTGGCTGGTGGGCGGGACGCCTAACTCGGGCATTTCGTCCAGTGCCTGGCCCACATTCGTATAGCCGCGCTCGTCGAAGGCGGCTCCGGAGACCACGACGGTGGGCTGCAGCGTATCGTTCATCGCGCGCGCGATGCGGGAGCCCGTCACGACGACCTCCTGCAGTTGCGCCGGCGATCGCGCGTGTCGCGGTTTCAACACCGCCTGCGAGCCGTTCTGCGCCTGCGCGCACACGGTCATCATGAGCAGCAGAGGCCCGAGCAGCCAGCCTGAGCGCCCCCGGTTCTTGTGGTCTTCGCTGTGGTTCATGGCGTTGGTTCTCTATCGGATGGCGAGCGGAGGATTCTGGTCGGCGACGCCGAGCACGGCTTCGAGCGCGCGCCCCAGCGTGATCAGCACGTCTTCGCGGAAGAGGGCGCTCCAGAGGCAGACCGCGCGCGGCACGCGATGCTTCGGCCCGCTGGCGCTCACCGGACTGTCGTCGATGCGGCGGGTGGGAAGCTCGAGAAAGCCGGCTTTCAGCGCGAGGCACGGATGGCCGGTGGCGTTGGTCGCGACCAGGGAGTCGCCGCCGAAGACCGGTCCGATCAGCGCGTCGACCGATGCGAACAGGCCATCGAGCGCGACCATTGCCTGCCGGCGCAGGCGCTCGATCTGCACCATCTCCACGGCGGGAAAGAGATGCGCGCGGCGCCAGGTGTTGGGCCAGGCCATGTCGGCCTGCCACTTGAGCTCCTCATCCCGGTGCGTCAGGGTGAGTTCGGAGAAAGCGGCCGCCGCCTCGATGAATACGAGCGGGGTGAGCAGGCCGAACGGCAGATCGGGCATGCTCACCTCCGCTCCCGTCTCGCGCAGCGCGTCGAGGGCGTGGCGGTCCACCGGAGTCGCCCCCTTGCCCTCGAACCACGCTGGTACGTAGCCCACCCGCAGCCCGCGCGCGCTCGCGTGCCAGTCCCAGCCCAGCGGCGCATCGAGGGAGCCCCAGTCCCTGACGTCTGCGCCGGTGATGATGTCGAGGGTCAGTCCGCAGTCCGCGACGCTGCGGGCGATGGCTCCAACCTTGTCCCAGTTCCACGCCAATGCCATGCACCCTTGGCGAGAGACTCGCCCGAAGGTCGGGCGCAGGCCCGTGGCTCCGCAACGGTTCGACGGCGAGACGATCGATCCGAGCGTTTCCGTCCCCAGGGAGAAACCGACGAGACCGGCCGCCGTCGCGGACGCGGAGCCCGCCGACGAGCCGGACGATCCTTCCGCTGGATTCCAGGGGTTGCGCGTGGTGCCGCCGAACCAGATATCCCCGTACGCCAGCGCGCCGGCCGTGGTCTTTCCCAGGATGACCGTCCCGGCGGCTTCGAGCTTGTCCACGACGGCCGCGTTGCTGACCGCGACACGGTTCCTGTACGGCTCGGCTCCCCAGGTGGTGCGCACGTGCGCGACGTCGAAAAGATCCTTGATGCCGTACGGAACCCCGTGCAGGCCCGAGCGGACCCGGCCCTTGGCGAGATCCGCATCCGCGCGGGTCGCCTGCTGGAGGGCGAGCTCCTCCGTGACGGTGATGAAATTCCACAGCTCGGCGGCCAGGCGGCCGATGCGATCGAGGTAGAGGCGGGTCAGCTCGACGCTGGAGATCGCTTTCGAGCGCAGCCACGCCGCCTGCTTCCAGGCGGGCGCCAGCGC
>DATLRG010000028.1:0-3474 GCA_035534795.1 Chloroflexota bacterium | reverse complement strand
ACATCGACCACACCCCCGTGGCTCTCACCCTGGATCGACGATCGAGCAGGGTTCCGGACATGATACTGGCTGGCAGCCAGGAGTGGAAGAGGTTTCCGCGGGCTGATCGTTGCGCTCGGATACCTTGTTCCGTTATAGTCTCCCTACAGCCCTATTGGGATAGAGGTGATACAGATGGATCAACAACCCGCGCGCGGGCCTCGGACCGCGCCGCGTCTCAGTCGACGGAGCATGCTGGGTGGTGCATTCGGGGCCGGCGCTGGCCTCTGGCTGGCCGCGGCGCTCGCCGGCTGCCAGTCGGCGGCGCCGACGACCGCGTCGACGCCGCCCTCGGGCGCGACCGCGAGCACCGGCACGAAAGCGGCCGCGGCGCCGACGGCGCAACCGGCGCAAACGGCGGCCACCAGCAGCGAGAAGGTGGACATCGAGATTGGAAGCTACTTCAACGCCGGTCCACGCTTGAACTTTATGAACCAGGTGCTCGCTCAGCTCAGCAAGGACCAGCCGAATCTGACGGTGAAGTTCCAACCGGTGCCCAGCGCCCAGTACTGGGACAAGATGCAAGTTCGCCTGGCAAGCGGCACCGCGCCAGACGTCCTGCTCGGCAGTGGCGCTACCTTCCTCAACTTCGCCGAACAGGGTGGCTGGCACGAGGTCGACAATTACATCAAGTCGGATAAGCTGAACCTCGACGGCTACTACCAGCAGCCGAAGATCTTCAACTGGCAGGGAAAGACCTACGGGGTGCCGTTCATGGAGAACGTGACCCTCTTCCTCTATAACAAGACGTTGTTCAAGAACGCGGGCGTCGCCGAGCCGACCGATCAGTGGACCTGGGACGACATGCTCAACGCGGCGAACAAGCTCACCAAGCCCGGACAGTTCGGCCTGATCATCCACGATGGCTTCGAGTTCAACTGGTGGACCTTCATCTGGTCGCACGGAGGCGATACCCTCTCCGCCGACATGAAGAAGACGACGCTGGAGCAGCCGGAGACGATGGAGGCGTTCCAGTGGCTCGTCGACCTGAAGCAGAAGTACAAGGTGTCGCCGTCCGAAGGCAATACCTCACTGGGCACCGGCGACGACTTTATGACCGGTAAGGTAGCGATGGAATCTCAGGGATCCGGCTCGGTCGGCAACTGGATCGATGGGATCAAGGACTTCGAGTGGGACTTCTTCTACGTGCCGGCCGATCCCAAGACCAACAAGCGGGTGTGCAGCTCGAACGGGAACCCGTACCTGATGACGACCGACACCAAGCATCCCGATCAGGCCTGGCTGCTCCTCAAGCACCTGGCCAGCCCCTTCACCCAGAACCTGATCGGCTCGCTGAAAATCGCCGTGCCAACGCTGATCTCCGTGGCAACGGACCCCAACGGCTACCTGAAGCCGCCACCCGCGCACATCACCTATGTGAACCAGGACTTGAAGATCGGGCACGACGACGAGTTCCACAAGCTCTGGCTCGACTGGTACAACGAGATCACCAAGGACATGCTGCTGGCCTTCAGCGGTGAGAAGACGGTGCAGGATGCCGCGAAGACCGCCGACGCCGCTGGCGATCGGATCCTGGCGCGTGAGTAGGGATGGGGCGCGGAGAGGCCGATGACGGTGCAGGCGGATACGCTGGCGGCCGCGCAGCTCGCACGGCCGCGACGTCTGAAGTGGTCACACGTCGAGGGGTACTTTTTCGTCGCGCCGTTTTTCGTCGGCTTCTTGCTCTTTACGCTCGGGCCCTTCATCGCGTCGCTTCTCTTGAGCTTCACCAGTTGGAGCCTCTTCGGTGCGCCCGCGTACGTCGGCCTGCAAAACTATCAGCAGATCCTGACGAACGATCCGGAGTTCACCACCAGCATCGTGGTCACGCTCTATTACATGGCCGGCCACATCCCGTTGTCGATGGCGCTGGCGTTCGTGGTCGCGCTGCTGTTGAACCAGAAGGTCTGGGGGCTGCCGCTCTTTCGTACGCTCTACTACTTGCCCGCGGTAACCGCGAGCGTCGCCACGGCGATTCTCTGGGCCTGGCTGTTCGATCCGACCTTCGGACTGATCGACCAGGGGCTCGCCGCGTTCGGGATCAAAGGCCCCAACTGGTTGGGCGTGACGACCTGGGCGATGCCGGCGTTCATCATCATGAGTCTTTGGAGCATCGGCGAGATGATGGTGATCTACCTCGCGGCGCTCCAGGGCGTTCCACAATCCCTGTACGAGGCGGCCGCGATCGACGGGGCCGGCCGGTGGAGCCGGGTCTGGCACGTGACCATTCCGATGATGACGCCGGCGATCTTTCTGACCTTGATTCTCCAGATCATCGGCTCGTTCCAGGTCTTCACGTCGGCCTTCATCCTGACGAATGGCGGACCCGGTAACGCGACGTTATTTTACGTGCTCTACCTGTACCAGGCAGCATTCCAGAACTTCCGGATGGGGTACGCCTCGGCCCTTGCCTGGATCCTCTTCATGATCATCATGGGCTTCACGCTGTCTCAAGTCTGGCTCTCGCGGCGCTGGGTCTACTACGAGGGAGAGCAGCGATGAGCGCGGTTGCCCTGGCGAAGCCGACGCCGCGTGCCTCGGCAACGTCGACGTGGCGCGGACTGATCGCGCGGGCGCTGATCTACCTGCTGATCGTCGGCGGATCGGTCTTCTTCGTTGTGCCGTTCCTCTGGATGGCGACGAGCTCGATCAAGGCGCCGGGAGACATCTTCATCCAGCCCCCGAAGTACCTGCCGTACCTGCAATTCCAGCCACGCTGGCAGAACTACGTCGACGCGTGGAACGCGCTGCCGTTCGGCTACTTCCTCGTGAACTCGCTGCTGGTGACGGTGAGCACCACGCTCGCGACCACCTTCACCTCCTGCGTCGTCGCCTTTGGATTCGCCCGGCTGCGCTTCCGCTACCGCGACCTGCTCTTCGTGGTGGTGCTCTCGACGATGATGCTGCCCAGCCAGGTCACGCTGATTCCGCTCTTCATCCTCTTCAAGGAGCTCGGGTGGATCAATACGCTGAAGCCGTTGATCGTCCCGACGATTTTTGGGGGCGCCTTCTACATCTTTCTGCTGCGCCAGTTTTACCTCACGCTGCCGATGGAGCTGGACGAGGCAGCGCGGTTGGACGGCTGCAGCTCGCTCGGGATCCTCTGGCGGATCATCGGGCCGCTCTCGGTGCCGGCCATCGCGACGGTCGCCCTGTTCTCGTTCATCGCCCAGTGGAACGACTTCCTCGCCCCGCTGATCTACCTGAACGACCTGGACAAGATGACAATCGCGGTCGGATTGCAATTCTTCAAGGGGCAAGAAGCATCGGACTGGAACCTGCTCATGGCCGCGGCGACCGGGGCAGTGCTGCCCATCATCGTCGTCTTTTTCTTCACCCAGAAGCTGTTCATCCAGGGAATCGCCCTAACCGGTCTCAAAGGCTGATCTGGATGGGTGGGGGAGTGGGGGGGGGGGGGGGGGGGGGGGGGGGGGG
>DATLRG010000027.1:0-3426 GCA_035534795.1 Chloroflexota bacterium | reverse complement strand
TCTGGCCCTTCCCCTTCCTCTTCATCACCGGCGAGATCTCTGTGATGGTCCAGCGCAAGCCCGGGTACGACCCGGTCGCGGCTGCGCGCAAGACCTACGCGACCTTATCCCGCGCCTTCGCAGAGGCCGGCTTGACCACAGGGTGAGCCTCAGTTGTCGCCCCGCGGCATTCCTTGGCTAACTCACAACGGCGACTTCGCCGGTACCCCCGGCCGACGCGGATAGACCGGCGGCGTCGGTCGGACCTTCTCGATGGCGATCAGTTGTCGCTGCTCGCCGAGGATGGGCACGCGGACCGTGACCGGGGATTCGAGTCGTCCGCCCAGGAGCGTGATCGCGCGACTGGCCGCGGTCACTTCGTCGCGGATGCCCAGCTTCTTCATCGCGATCATGCAGCCGCCGACCCGCGCGAACGGCAGACAGAGCTCGGCCAGCGCCGCCAACGGTGCGACCGCTCGGGCCACGACGACGTCGTAGGCGCCGCGCTGCTCCGGCTGGCGCCCAAGCTCCTCGGCCCGCCCACAGAGCACGGTCGCGTTCGGCAGACCGAGGACCGCGATGGCGTGGTCGAGGAATCGGCACTTCTTCTGGGTCGCTTCCAGCAGCGAGACCTGGAGGAGCGGCAGCACGATAGCCAGGGGAATCCCCGGCAGGCCCGCCCCGGCGCCCACGTCGAGCAACGTGGCTGGCTGCTCGCCTTCGCGAACCGGTCCCGGCAGAGCACACACCACCGTGAGCGAATCGAGAAAATGCTTCACCTGCACCTCGACCGGAGCGGTGATTGAGGTGAGATTCATCCGCTGGTTCCACTCCAGGAGCACCCGCTGAAACTCGCCAAACTGCCCAACCTGCAACGACGAGAGCCGGATGCCCAGCTCGAGCGAGCCCGCGACGAGGACGCCCAGAGCCTCGCCTCCCCGGTTCGACGCAGCGTTCGAGTCCGGCGCGCTTTCTCGAATCGCGTCGGAATCGCCCTGAACCACTGGTGCTACCTCCGCCTGTCTCGTCAGAGACACAGCGCGGGAGCCGGGGGGACGCCTGGACCACGAAGATCTCGAAACGACGCGAAAAGATCACGAAAAGAGGGACCTCCCTCCTGCGAAGGTTTTCGCGAATTTTTCGCGGCATTTCGCGCTCTTCGTGGTCCAGACGGCCCCTCCGATCCCCTGCCGCTCCGTCGTCCCCTCTCACCCACTCGGCGCCACCAGCATCGCCAGGATCGCACCGGCGGCGATGGCGGGGCCATAGGGGAAGCCGGCTTTGCGGCTGCGGTAAGCGACACCCCACGCCAGCGCAAAGAGCGCGCCGGCAAACGTCGCGAAGAACACCGCGGCGATGGCGGCAGGATAACCGAGCGCAACGCCGACGAAGGCGGCAAGTTTGACGTCGCCGAGACCAAAAGCCCCGCCGTGGTGGTAGATCAAGACGCTCAGCAGAAAGAAAAGAGCAAAAATCCCGCCGGCTGTCACGAAGCCGATCAGGGCGAATTCGTAGGCGTGCAGCGCCGAGCCGCTATGCGCCAGCGGACTGGGTAAGAAAGCAATCGGCACGGCAAGGTACGTGATCCGGTTCGGGATGATTCGCCAGCGCCAGTCGATGCTCGCGACCCAGAGGAGCACGGTCGCGACGACCGCCTGATAGGCCAGACGCACGCCGATGCCATCGCGAACGGAGAGGAGGACGACGGCGATGGGCACACTCGGAATCAGGTATGCCCCGATGGCCAGGTTCGGTACGACCGATGCCGGATCGAAGCCGGCCGACTCGGCGAACCGCGGCGCCAGGCGCCTGTCCACACGCCACAGGCCGACGCCGGCCACAAAGCCACAGACGATCGCCAGGACCAGGTTCGCAGCCACGATGCCCCCTGGGGCGCCATTGTACTGGCCCGGCACGCTGCTTGCAAACTCTTGAACATTTCTGCTAGAATACTGAGTGATCTGGTGTCGGCCTTTCGCCTGGAGCGGTTCTGAGGTTGGTCTAGCTGGTTCAGGGCGGCACAGCCTTGGCTGTGCCGCCCTGAACCAGCTAGACCAATCTCAGAACCGCGGTAAAACTGGCGGAAGGCCGTTTTTTCTTCGAGGTGAGGCAAGTGGCAGATTACTACGACGCGCCGGCGATCGAGCGGAAATGGACCTCCCAGTGGGAAGCTGACGAGCTGTACCACGCCGACGAGACCAGCGTTCGGCCGAAGTGGTACGCCCTGGACATGTTTCCCTACACGTCCGGCGATCTGCACATCGGACACTGGTACAACTATGCCCCCTCGGACGCCCACGCTCGCTACAAGCGGATGACGGGCTTCAACGTCATGAAGCCGATCGGGTTCGACGCGTTTGGTCTGCCGGCCGAGAACGCGGCGATCAAAAGCGGAGTCCACCCGGCGATCTGGACGATCCGCAACATTCACCGCATGCGCGATCAATTCCGCTTGACCGGCGTCGGGTTCGACTGGAAACGCGAGATCGCCACCTGCCTGCCCACCTACTACAAGTGGACCCAGTGGCTCTTCCTGCAGTTTTTCAAGGCAGGCCTGGCCTACAAGACCCTGGCCCCGGCCAACTGGTGCCCCTCGTGCCAGACGGTTCTGGCGAACGAGCAGGTGATCGAAGGCGCCTGCGAGCGCTGCGAGACTCCGGTCACCAAGAAGAACCTGGAGCAGTGGTTCTTCCGCATCACCAGGTACGCCGAAGAGTTGTTGAACTTCGATGGGATCGAGTGGCCGGAGAAGGTCAAGGTCATGCAGACCCACTGGATCGGCAAAAGCACCGGCGTCGAGATTGTCTTCAAGACGGAGCAAGGCGACACGCTGCCGGTGTTCACCACGCGGCCAGATACAATCTTTGGCGTCACCTTCATGGTGCTGGCGCCGGAGCACCCGCTCGTGACGAAGCTGACGACGTCCGCGCACGCGCACAACGTCACGGCGTACGTCCACGCGACCCAGCGCGAGACCGAAATCGAGCGTTTGTCCGTTGGTCGTGAGAAGACCGGTGTCTTCACCGGCTCGTACGCGATCAACCCGCTGAACAACGAGCGCGTGCCGATCTGGATCGCGGACTACGTCCTGCTGACCTATGGCACCGGCGCGGTGATGGGCGTGCCCGCGCACGATCAGCGCGACTTCGAGTTTGCCGAGAAGTTCGGTCTGCCGATTCAAGTCGTGATCGCGCCGCCGGGCTGGAGCGGTGAGAAGCTGACCAGCGCCTTCACCGAAGAAGGGACGATGGTCAACTCCGACCAGTTCGACGGAATGCCCTCGGACCAGGCCAAAGAAGCGATCGCGGCGTTCGTGCAGGAGCACGGACTCGGCGAGCGTCGCGTGCAGTACCGTCTGCGTGACTGGCTGGTATCGCGCCAGCGCTACTGGGGTGCGCCGATCCCAATCGTCTACTGCGAGAAGTGCGGCATACAGCCGGTGCCCGA
>DATLRG010000026.1:0-11819 GCA_035534795.1 Chloroflexota bacterium | reverse complement strand
TAGGGGAAGCAGGGTTCGCGCCGCGAATCCTGCTTCCCCTACGACTCCCCGTCAGCTCACCTGGACTTTACGTAACGTTCCAGAAAGGTGGCGATGGCTGGATACACCTTCAGTCTGTTCTCGAGGCGCACGATGCCGTGGCCTTCGTTGGGCAGCCGGATGAAATCCACCGGAATGCCGCGCGCTCGCAGCGCCGCCACCACCTGCTCAGTTTCGCCGATAGGAACGCGGATGTCGTTGTCGCCGTGTGCCACGAACAACGGCGCGGTAACTCGGTGGAGTTGATGCACCGGCGAGATCCGCTCGAGCAGGTCGCGATTTTGCTCCAGCGATCCGTATTCGGCCGACCGATGCTTCCGTCGGAACGGGTGGGTATTCTGCAACAGAGTCACGAAATTGCTGACGCCGTACAGATCGACGCCGGCTGCCCAGACTTCGGGATGGTTGGTCAGCGACGCGAGGACCATGAAGCCTCCGTAGCTTCCGCCCATCGCCGCGATCTTGTCGTGCCGCGCGTGACCGCGCTGGACGAGCCATTCGGCGCCCGCCTTCGCGTCGGCGACGGCATCGAGCCGACGTTCGACGTCGTCGAGGTGCGCGTAGGCGTTGCCGTAACCGGTCGAGCCGCGCACGTTTGGAACCAGGACGACGTAGCCTTCCTGGACCAGGTGCTGAATGGTTGGATCGAACGCGGGACGGGCCTGAGATTCCGGTCCCCCGTGGATGTACACGACCGCCGGCGCCTCGCCGTCCAAGGCCGCTTCACGGGAGCGGTACAGGAACGCGGGGATCGACCGTCCGTCGAAGGTGGGGTAGTGGACGACCTCCGGCTCCACGAGCGCCTCGGTCGGCAGCCCGCCGATGGTCGCGTGGGTCAGCGGCCAGGCGCTGCCATCCAGCGGGTCCGCGACCCAGACGTTCTGCGTGGTGCGCGCGGTCGTCAGGCTGAAGGCAAGCCGCCGACCATCTGACGACCAGACCAGGCCGTCTCGCCAGTTGCCGACGAACGAACGCGCCACGACCCCACGCGGGATGTCGACGCCCTGCCGACGCCCCGAGGCCAGGTCCAAGACGATCAGGTCCGAGTATCCCTCGAGGTTCGTCTCCGTTGCCACGGATCGGCCGTCCGGTGACACGCTGAAGCTCGCGACGTCCCACTCGTCTTCGTAGACGGTCCGCCAGTTTCCAGTCGCGAGATCGAGTTCCACGAGCGCCAGATAGTCTCGCCCGAGGTCGGACAGCGCGTAGAGAGCTTTCCCGTCCCGACGATAGGCCGGTTGAAGGAATCGCGCGGTACCCTGGTGAGCGGTCAGGTGGTGCGCCTGCCGAGACGGCAGGTCGATCTCGAAGAGATCATTGTTCGACGAGCTTTCAACGCGGCTGACCAGCAGGCGGCTTCCGTCCGGCGCCCAGCACGCGACCTGGTAGTTCCCGTCGCCCTGGAACACCATCTGGCGCTCTCCGGTCTCCACGTCCTGCACGATCACGTCGAAGCTGGCGCGGTCGCGTGCGTTCGACGCATAGGCGATCGAACTCCCATCGGGTGACCAGCCGCCGAACGAATGCATCGCGCCGGGGTCCTCGGTCAGCCGCCGCGGCATCGTGCCGCTGCCGTCGAGCAGCCAGAGCTGGACGTTCTCGTTCCCACCGACGTCGGTGCCGACGATGAGTCGATCTGACCGGGGCGAAAACGCGACGAAGCCGACGCGATCGTCGGTGAAAGTGATCTGCTCGGGCCAGCCTCCGCGGGTCGGTAGTAGCCAGGCCTGAGGGACGCCGACGAGGTCCGAGATGAAGGCGACACGGGTGTCATCGGGCGAGAAACTTGGTCCGTAGCAACGGCGAGCGTTGAGAAAACGATCGTAGGAATAGCTGCCGACATCGACCGGGGCGCCTGACATGGTGAAGTACCTCCTGCCGTGTGTATTATAGCGCGGACGTCATCCGGCGGTGTTCCGTGAGCTCCGTGATCCAGACGTCCCCGCACGTTCCGGTTCGCGACGCCGGCGTTACGATTGCACCCCGCTGTGCTATACTGGGCACCGGTCGCGAGGCCAGACCAGGCAGCGCCGCCTTTGGGAGTGTCTACCAGGGTCAGTGTTTCAGCCTGCACAGCAGGCTAAAACACTGACCCTGGTAGCACCTTTTAAAATGAGTTGGGAGGGTTCCATGCGCGCCGCGGTCCTCTACGAGCAGAAGAAGCCTCTCGGCGTCGAAGATGTCGAGATATCCGACCCGCGCGAAGGCGAGGTATTGGTCCGAATGGCGGCAAGCGGCGTCTGCCATAGCTGCCTGCACGCCGCCGACGGCTCGTGGGCCAACGTGAAGGTGCCCATGGTGCTGGGCGACGAGGGGGCCGGCGTCGTCGAAAAAGTCGGTCCGGGTGTCAAGACGCTGTCCGTCGGCGATCACGTGATTCTTTCCTGGGCGCCGACGTGCGGCCGCTGCCGCTATTGCGTCAGTGGCCGGCCAGTGCTCTGCGAGCGCCGGCCACCGGCTGGGTGCATGTATGACGGGACGACGCGGATGACCTTGCGCGGCCAGCCCGTCTACCACTACGGCACAGTGGCGACCTTTGGCTCCATGACGGTGGTACCGGAGAACTGCGCGATTCCCATTCGGAAAGACCTGCCACTCGACCGCGCGGCGCTGATCGGTTGCTCGGTGACAACCGGCGTCTGCTCGGTGCTGAACGTCGCCCAGGTACCGGCGGGTGCGAGCATGGCCGTGTTCGGGACCGGTGGTATCGGACTGAACGCCATCCAGGGCGGACAGATCGCCGGCGCGTATCCAGTCATCGCGGTCGACGTCAACGACAACAAGCTCGAGTACGCGCGCGGTCTTGGAGCAACGCACGTGGTGAACGCGGCCAAAGAGGATGCGATCGAGGCCATCCGCAAGCTCACCGGGGCGGGTGTCGCGTACTCGATCGTCGCCGTTGGGGACGCGCGGGTCGCCGAGCAGGCGTTCGAGTCGACCGAACCAGGCGGGACCTGCGTGGTGATCGGCCTCCCGGCGACCGGTTCGCGGATCTCGATCGATCCAAGCCGGCTGGTGGGACCGCAGCGGGTGCTTCGCGGATCGTCCTATGGCTCCGCTCGCACGTTCGTCGACTTCCCGCGCCTGGCGGACCTGTACCTCGCCGGCAAGCTCAAGCTCGACGAGCTGATCACCCGGCGGTACGATGTGTCGGAAGCGAACGAGGCCTTCCGCGCGCTCGCGGCCGGCGAAGTAGCGCGCGGGCTGATCGTGTTTTAAGGAACTATCTCACAACCGGTATTTGGGTGCCCGGAGGGGCACCCAAATACCTGTTGTGAGATAGTTCCTAGGAGTTTTTCTCCAAGCCTGAGTTTCAGCGCGCGGAGCGCGCTGAAACTCAGGCTTGGATAGGGTGAGGCCCATTCCGGTCGCTCCGCTCACAGCCCGTTGAACCCTTCCACGGACCAGCCAACTCGCTCCGGTCCGAGCCGGTCTCGCAAGAGAGCGAAGAGTTGGCGCGCCACGGTCTCATCGCGCCAGTCCCCCCAGCCTAGCTCGTGGAACCGGCGCGGCAACGGGCGGTGCGCTGTCCGTCGGCCGCCGAAGCCATCGCCGGCGGCGAGCGTATCGACGACGACCCGATCGGCCGATTCGTGCAGAATCCCGGCGAGTCGCTCCGGGTCGCACGGCAGCACTGGACTCACCGCCGCCTGAACGTGAATCCCCCGTTGTCGCGCAAGCCGCATCATCGCGATCCGCCGGTCAATGCTCGGGCAGGTTGGCGTCAGCGCCTGGCGCACGCGATCATCGTCCGTCTCGACGGTGATCGAGAGCCAGACGAAGGGCAGCTCCGCCAGAACGTCATAGTCTCGCTCGACGAGCGGCGATCGAGTTTGGACGACCAACAGCCCCACGGGGCGCGCGCGGAAGACTGACAGCACCTGTCGGGTGATTTCAAGCCGCGCCTCCACCGGCTGATAGGGATCGGTGGCGGACGACATGAAGATACGGAGTAGGCTGGCATCGGCCTCGCGAGCAAGCTCCTCGTCCAGCCTGGACGAAGCGTTGGTCTTGGCGTTGACCCAGGCTCCCCACGGAGCCCGCGCGAAGCGACCGATTGGGGATTCGGCGACGTAACAATAGACGCCGCAGCCGCCTGCACCGAACGCGCAGCCGGCATACGGATTGAGCGTGTGCGTGTAGGAACCAAGAAAGCCGCCCGTTTTGGTCAGGATCGTTTTGCAGGTAACCAGCTGGAGGTCGGCACGCAGGGTCATTGTCGCACCCAGGGGCAGAATCGGCAGGCGTCTCCAAGGGGTGGAGCGATCTCTCAGGCGGCTGAGCGCGACGGGTCTCGACCCAACATCGCCCGGAGGGCAGCCTGCTGCTCGGACGAAAGGCCGGCGAAGGCGCGCGCCAGGCCGCCACGGAAATCGCTCGCCGCCTGGGCGCATTGCGCGTGACTGTGCGCGACGGCGGGATCGCGAGTGACCCGCGAGCGATCGACGCGGACCGCCCGGCGCGGCTCCGCGCGGTCGGCGCGACGCACGAAGGCACGTGATCCCGAACGGTCGCCCTCGCGTTCGTCCAAGAACGAGCGCTGAACCCAGACTTCCATGTCTGCCTCCAGATAAACGCACAAGTGTTCGTCTCACTGCCATTATAGAACGTCTGTTTGTATTGTCAAGGGGGGTTATCGCGCAGACCCAGGTTAACCGTTCGAGGTGATCTGATATACTCGAAACGCGACGTAAAGAAAGAAGGGAACGGACTTCCATGGACCATCTGATCGAGTATCAGCGTCCGGAACTTCGCGACCCAGTTCTGCTGGTGGCGTTTGCCGGCTGGAACGACGCGGCCGAAACCGCGACGATGGCGCTACGGTTGCTGATCCGGCAGTGGAACGCCGAGGCCTGCGCCGACATCGACCCCGAAGAGTTTTTCGTCTTCACCGACACCCGCCCCCAGGTGCGTGGCGCGGACACGGCTCACCGGCAGATCACCTGGCCGCAGCTCCGATTCTTCGCCGCGCGAGTCCCGGAGAGTTCACGGGATTTCGTCGTCTTGCTCGGCGTCGAGCCGCAGCTCCGCTGGAAGACGCTGGTGCGCGTGATCCTCGACTACGCCGCCAGCCTCGGCGTGAGTCTGGTCTTCGCTCTGGGAGGATTGCTCGCCGACGTCCTTCATTCGCGTGCGCCGGTTCTCACTGGCTCGGTCAGCGATCCCGAGCTCGCGCGTCGCCTTGCCCACCTCGGCCTGCGACGGTCGCACTACGAAGGGCCAACCGGGATTCTTGGCGTCCTGGGAGCGTCGTGCCGCGAGCACAACCTGGCGAGCGGCAGCGTCTGGGGTAACGTGCCGCACTACGTTGCGTCGACGGCGAACCCGGTCCTGTCGCGGGCCCTGGTTCACGCCGTCGCCGAGCTCTTTGACCTGAGCGTGGATCTCACCGAGCTGGACCGCGCTGCGCTTCGTTTCAACGCGCAAATCGCCGAGGCAATTGCCAACGACTCGGACGTCCGAAACTACGTGCGACAGTTGGAGCAGCGCGACGGCTCAGCCGGAGCGGAAACGGGCGCGGACGACGCGGAGTCGTCTGCCGCGGGCGAGCTTCCCAGCTCTGAGAGCATCGTCGAAGAACTCGAGGAGTTCCTGCGCCGGCGCGGACAGGGGGGACGAAGCGACGAGTGATGACGGTGTCTGCAATGTGTCCGGTGATGGCGGAGTTGCGCAGCAGACCCGCTATCACCGGACACATCGCAGACACCATCTGGCTCAGCTCCACGGCGTCGGCGCTCCGCGGCCGGGACAGATCAGGCGGTCGAAGCGAAGGAGCGCCAGGACGTCGCTTGCCAGCGGCAGCCTTTCCCCCAGGCCCGCCAGGGCGCGATAGGTCACCCGCCGAGATCTATCGACGATGAACAGACTTGGCGCCGGTTGGCCGCTCCAATCGACCGCCCCGAAGCTCCGGTGGACCGACGCCGCCACGTCGCGCAGGAGCGGGAAGGGAACAGGCACGCCTGGCTCAACCAGCGATCCGGTGTCCGCCTCGACCGGCGCGATTGCCAGCACGAGTGCTCCGGTCAAGAGTAGCGACGGATATGCCCGCCCAAGGTCGGCGACCATCGTCCGCGTTGGACGGTCGCCGACGGCGCCGGTGAACGCCAGGACCAGGCGCCTGCCGGCGAGGTCGGACGAGCGGACGCGCTGATTGGTGGTCGATCGCAGCGAGAACTCCGGAATGACGTCGCCGGGAAGGACCCGGGCAAATGGCGTCGGTCCCGCGAGGGGTGCGTTCCCGGTCTCCAGACGGCGTGGCGCACGACGCGAACAGAAACCCGGCTGGCGTCCCGTGGGGGGCGCCAGATCAGCGGCATCCAGGCCGTCGAAGCGATTCCGCGGTACAATGTGCGTGGTATGGAGGTGTTTCATATGGCAATCATCTCGGACGGCAATGCCGATCAAGTCCGTACGTTCTTCGCCGAGCACGTGCAAGAACCGGTCACAGTCGAGCTGTTCACGCAGAAGCGCTCGTTGCTGACGATTCCGGGCCAGCAAGAGTGTGAGTACTGTGAAGAGACCGAATCACTGCTGAACGAAGTGGTCGCGCTCTCGCCGAACCTGTCGCTGGCCGTTCATGATCTCCGGGCTGATCCGCACGCCGGCGAGGCCGACGGGATCACCGCGGAGATGGTCCCATCGTTCGTGTTGCACGGACAGGACCGGGGCAAGATTCGATTCCTGGGTATTCCTGCTGGCTACGAGTTTTCGACGTTGATTCAAGACATCGCGAGCGTCTCGACCGGGACCACGTCCCTGACCCCGGCGACGCGCGATGCATTGGCGCAGCTCCCCGGCGACGTTCACATCCGCGTGTTTGTGACGCCTACCTGACCGTACTGTCCCGGTGCGGCCAGGATGGCCCACGACATGGCAGTCGAAAGCGTCCGCGTCACGGCGGACGTGATCGAGGCGAACGAATTTCCGGGGCTATCGGACCGGTACCAGGTGTCCGGCGTCCCGAAAATCGTGATCAACGACAAGGTCGAGCTGCTCGGCGCGCAACCGGAGAAGCGCTTCCTCGCGGCCGTGATCGAGGCCACGCAGGAACGAGTTGATCAGTGAGGAGGACTGAGGACTGAGGGTCGTTTCATGGAGAGGAGAAACTGTCTATGCATTGATCTGTACCGCAGATCAATGCACAGACAGTTTCTCCTCTCCATGGCTCTATGTCCACCTTTGGTCCAGGGTGACAACGGCGGGGATGTGCTGGATGTGCGCGCTACATCCAGCACATCCCCGCCGTTGTCACCCTGGACTGGCTTTAGCGTCGTCGCAAAAACGCGGGGATGTCCAGGTCGTCACTCTGGAAGGAGTGCTGGGTGACGGGTTCGCGCGCGGACTTGATCGTCGTCACCAGCGTGGGGCGCGACGCGGGCGCTGCGGGTGCGTGGCCGTCGAACCCGGTGGCGATGACGGTGATCTTGACCTCGCCCTGCATATGCGGGTCGATCACGGCGCCGAAGATGACGTTCGCTTCCGGGTCCGCCGCCTTGGTGATGATGTCGGCGGCTTCGTTCACTTCGAAGAGAGTGAGATCTGGCCCGCCGGTGATGTTGAAGAGGATGCCCTTGGCGCCGTCGATCGAGACCTCGAGCAAGGGGCTCGCGACGGCCCTGCGCGCGGCTTCCACGGCGCGCTCGTCGCCCTCGGCGCGCCCAATCGCCATCAGGGCCGAGCCAGCGTGCGCCATGATCGCTTTGACGTCGGCGAAGTCGAGGTTGATCAGACCGGGCACGGTGATCAGCTCGGCGATGCCCTGAATGCCGTCGTGGAGCACCTCGTCTACGACCTTGAACGCCGCGTCAATCGACATTTTCTTGTCGACTACCTGGAGCAGGCGGTCATTCGGGATGACGATCAGGGTGTCGACTCGGTCCTTGAGGTTGCCGATACCGTCTTCCGCGTTCTGCTTGCGGCGTGCTCCCTCGAAGGTGAAGGGTCGGGTCACGACGGCCACGGTGAGCGCGCCGACTTCCTGCGCGATCTGGGCGACGACTGGCGCTGCGCCGGTGCCGGTCCCGCCACCCATGCCAGCCGTGATGAAGACCATGTCGGCGTCCTTGAGCGCTTCGTAGATCTGATCGCTGGTCTCTTCGGCCGCCTTCGTCCCAACCTCGGGCTTGCCGCCGGCTCCCAGGCCCTTGGTGAGCTTGTCTCCGATGTGGATCTTGCGGTCTGCATCCGTTCGAGCGAGGGCCTGAGCGTCGGTATTGATGGCGATGAATTCGATGCCGCGCACCTCGGCCTGGATCATCCGGTTGACCGCATTGCTGCCGCCACCGCCCACTCCCACCACTTTGATGTTGGCAAATGAAACGATCTCGGGCATAGGCATCATTGCGTCTTTCCCTCTCAGTGTGGCGCCCGGGGAACGAGCGCCCGGTTTCGGAGGCTCGGCAGTAGCCGAACCGACTGGCCGCGTAGAGCCGGGTCGGTCCACGACGAGGATCATGGAAGAATAGTGCGAAGCCAGCCTTTGAAGCGACCAGTCACGCGTCGCGCATCCGTCAGGTAGCGGTCGTCGCGGCTGCCGATCGTTCGACGCGTGAGCACGCGGTCGCCGTAGCGTGCGCCCCAGAGAATCAGGCCCACGCTGGAGGCGTAGGCCGGTCCCTCCAAGGTGTCTACCAGGCCGTGGACGCCTCGCGGGACGCCCTGGCGGACCGGCAGTTGGAGCAGCTCGCTCGCCAGATCGACGATTCCACTGAGCTGAGCCGTGCCGCCGACCAGGACAACGCCCGCCGGGAGCAGCCCCTCGTAGCCGGACCGCTTGATCTCGGTTTGGACGAGCTGGAGCGTTTCCTGGAGCCGTGCCTCGGCCACTTCGCAGATCTGCCGTCGCGGCACGCTCTCCACCTGACTGCGCCCGAACGTCGTGACGTCGATCATCTCGTGAGGGTCGACGTCGCCGATCAAGGCGTGAGCGTACTGGATCTTGAGTTCGTCCGCCTCGGCAAACGGAGTGCGGAGACGGACCGCGATGTCGTTGGTGATGTGGTTCCCGCCGACGGACAGGACGCCGGTGTGCCAGATACTACCGTCGATGAAGACCGCGACTTCGGTCGTTCCCCCGCCGACGTCGACGAGAGCAACGCCCATCTCCTTCTCTTCTTCGGTCAGTACCGCCTCACTCGCGGCCAGTGGCTGCAGGACGATCTGCTCGACGTCGATACCGACGCGGTCGACGCACTTCGTCAGATTCTGAATGGCGGTCACGGCGCCGGTCACGATGTGGGTCTCCACGTCGAGCCGGTAGCCCTGCATGGCGACGGGGTTGCGAACGCCTTCCTGGCCATCGACGATAAAGTGCCGCGGGATGGTGTGCAGAATTTCCCGATTACTGGGAACGTTGATCACCTGGGCAGCTTCGATCGCTCGCGCCACGTCGTCGTCCGTAATCGTGCGATCCGGGTTCGTGACGGCGACGACCCCTCGGTTATTCAGCGAGGCGACGTGGGCCCCGGCGATGCCGACGAAAGCGCTCGCAACCTTGTAGCCCGAGACGCGCTCGGCCTTTTCAACCGACGCGGTGATCGACTCGACCGTCTCGTCGATGTTGATCACCACACCTTTGCGCAGACCGCGCGAGGGAGCGACCCCCACGCCAATGACGTGGACGTGGCTATTTCGACTAACTTCGGCGATGAGGGTCGTTACCTTCGTCGAGCCGGCGTCGATCCCAACGACGATGCGCTCCCTGGCCACCTCGGACGCACCCCCTGCCTCGCGAGGTCGGGTCGCCAGCGCAGTGCCCACCGCTCGCCCCACAGGCAGCGCTCATTATACGACCTCGACCCGGGGCAAGCAAGGGGTCCGTCGTGGCTTTTACGAAGTTTCTGCGTCGGTACGGCCTGGCGTGGCGCGGGCGCTGAAGAAGAGCAATCGACGTATCCGCGCGAGATTGGTAAACACGCGCACGCCGAACCCGACGACCGCGGCAAGATTCAACTGCACGCCCAGCCGATCGCCGACGTAGGTCAGCAACCCGGCGAGTAACATGTTCGTGATCAGCCCGGATAGGAAGATCTGGCTATCGTACTCCCCTTCCAGCTCCGACCGCGCCGCGCCCAGGATCGAATCGAGCGCGGCCAGGATGGCGATGGCCGTGTAGCGGGCCACACTGGGAGGGATCGAGACGGAGAAGGTCAGGCCGATGATGACGCCGATGAGCAGTCCGAGCGCGGGGAACCACATGGGCTACCTACCTTGCAACAATCTCTGGGCGATCCGCAGCGCGTCGGCTGCATCGATCGAGAACGTGATCAGCGGCTGGTCCGGTTCGTGGGTAAACCTGATCTCGTCGTTGACGCCGACGACCTGTCCCGCGAGGTCCAGGAGCATGCCCCCGCTGTCGCCCGGCAGAATGTAGGTATCTGACCGGATGATGCCCGGGCTGGACGGAGTCTCCTGCTCGAAAACCCCGATCCGCGTGGCGGGCGGATCTGGAAAAAAGGGAGTGAAGCCGATCGCCGCCAGGGTCTGGCCGGGCCGGAGGCTGCCGCCGGCGACGAGCGACGCCGAGGTGACGCCGCTGCCGATGGATGAGACCGGGACCCGAACGACGGCGAGATCGTCCGCGGAGTCAACGCCGACGACCTCCGCGGCCACCGAGGACCCGTCGACGAAGGTGATCTTGATCAGCATGGCGTTCGCGACGACGTGCGCGTTGGTGAGGATGTCGCCGTTCCGGTCGATGACGATCCCGGATGCGATGCCGATGCCGTCTGGCAGCACGATGTCGATGCGCACGAGCGACGGGCGAGCGCGAGCGGCCGACTGCGTCGCCGCCGCGGTCGTATCGCCGCCTGCGCGCAGCACCTGCCCCAGCGGTGCGATCAATTGCCCCTGGGCGGAGGACGGAGTCGCCGCCGAGCCGGGGACCAACCCGAACTCTTTGGCCAGATCGCCAGCGTTCACCTGGGTGACGTCGCCGGCCCGAGCGAACGACGTATCGATCCTCCACTGCTGGAAGGCCGCGCGCTGGCAGCGGATCACGAAGACGCCGCCGAAGTCCTCGCTTCCCTGCGGTAAGCCGAAATCGTCGATCGGGTCAGGGTCCGCGAAGTACCGCGCCTTGATCGCGGGGTCCTGGTTCAGCAGCGCAAGGTGCCGCGCGATCACCTGCGGCCAGGAGAGCCGGCTGTCCGCGCTATTATCGGCGGTCGGCGGAATCAGGCGAGTCCGGGTCAGCGCGGAGTCGAGCCCGCGCTGCGTAAACAGGTCGAAAATGTTGACGAAGTCGGTGTGCCCGACGTCGGGGCGCCATTGCAGGAGGGTTTTCTGCGTGGCCTGGGTCAGAAAGCCGCCCAGCACGAAACGGGATGATGAGGGAAAGCCGAGCTGATCGACACCACCGAGTCGGAGAAACTCGGACTCGAAGTTGGCCCCGCCTTCGTCGGTGATCGAGAAGCCAAAATCGTTGCCGCGACCGCTCGCCTGAGTGTAGAAATGCCCGTTTGGAACCGGGAAGTCCGGCAAGGCGGACGGTGGCGCCGCCGCTGCACCCGTCGGCGCGGCGAGCGAGAGTAGACTGGTCAGCGCGCAGATCAAGCCCAGGAAACGAAAGGGTCCGAGCCGCGTCGGTCCCATGCGCCTGGCTGCCATCGAGCCTCCTCGTGTTCGGTGCTGAGTTACGGCGATTATACCGCGACGGGTGACCGGGCCCTGAAGGACTTTAGCTTTTTAGTCGGGGATGGCGCCAGGCGAACGTGGAGGGACGTCGCTGCCTTGAAAGGCAGGCGAAGGGACGGGGGACTGAAGTCCCGGGACCCGTCGCC
>DATLRG010000025.1:0-4666 GCA_035534795.1 Chloroflexota bacterium | reverse complement strand
CACCAGGTTGCCGTTGGTCGTGGCGAAGCCGATCAGGTCGTGACGTAGCGCCATCGCGGCGTAATACCCGGCCGCGCCGAAGTGATTCGAGTGATGAACGAGCGCCAGCCCCACGTGATGCTGCCGCGCGCGTCTCAGGCACTCCTCCATGGCCCGCGTGGCGACCACCTGCCCGGGGCCGGCGTCGCCGTCGACCAGCGCCACGACGCCAAGATCCGAGACCTGGACCCGGGGACGCGGGTTGATGATGCCGTGCTGGATGCGTTCCAGATACAGCGGCACGGCGCGCATGCCGTGGGAGTGCATCCCGCGCAGGTCGGCTTCGATTTGCACGCGCGCAATCGTCGCGGCGTCTTCGAGCAAGAGACCGTCGTGCTGGAAGAGAGCTTCTGCCAGGTGACATAACGCGACAGAATCCACTCTGACGTGATCCACTGTTTCCTCCTTACGCTTCGGGCGCCACTTCTCGCGGCACCCGGGCCAGGAGCTGCGTCACCACCTCGTACGGGATCGTGCCAAGTTTGCGGGCCGCCTCGGCCACGGTGATCTCGTCCTGGCCCTGGCGGCCAATCAGCACGACCTCGTCGCCCGGGCGCACGCCGGGCACGTCGGTCACGTCGATCATGCACATGTCCATGCAGACGACCCCGACGATCGGCGCGCGCTGGCCGCGCACCAGCACGTCGTGCCAGTCGTGGGGAGACCGTCGAAAGCCGTCGCCGTAGCCCACCGGCAGCACCGCGATGCGCGACGGGCGCGCGGTGACGAAGGTGCCGCCGTAGCCGATCGGGCTGCCGGCCGGTAGCTCCTTGACCTGCGCGACGAGTGTCTTGAAGGTGAGCGCGGGCCGGAATCCGGCCGGGCAGCGGACGTGCTCGGACGGGTCCAGGCCGTAGAGGGCGATGCCCGCGCGGACCATCGAGTAGCGCGCCTCGGGGAACCGGAAAATCGCCGCCGAGTTCGCGGCGTGGACGTAGCGCGGCTGCCAGCCAGCGCGGCTGAGCTCCTCGAGCACCTGGTCGAAGCGAGCGATCTGCACCCGGGTCGGCGAAGGGTCCGCCCCGTCGGCGCAGGCGAAATGCGTGAAGATGCCCTCGATCTCGACCTCCGGAATCGCGCGAAGCGCGTCCACGAACGCCGGCACGTCCGGCGGGAGCAGTCCGAGGCGTCCCATGCCGGTATCGACTTTGATCTGCACGCGGGCCGCGTTGTGCCCGAGAGTCTGGACGGTGCGCGCCAGGTGACGGACCGGTTCGAGAGAGTAGATTGTCGCGGTGAGGTCGTGGCGAACGATGTCGGGCGCTTGCCAGGGAGGAGTAAAGCCAAGAATAAGAATCGGCGCGACGATTCCCTGACGACGCAGTGCGACGGCTTCGCCAAGGCAGGCGGTCGCCAGGTAATCGGCACCGTGCAGCAGCGCCGTGCGCGCGGCGCGCAGGGCGCCGTGCCCGTAGGCATCGGCTTTGAGCACGGCCATGAGCGCGGCCGGCTCGGCGATCGCCTTCAGACGGCTGACGTTTGCGCCGATTGCGCCCAGATCGATCTCGACCCAGGTTGGCCGTTCGTGGGAGAGGAAGACACGTCGCTTCCAGCCGGCGTCCTGGCGGATGAGGAGGTCCGGCGCGTGGGACGGTTCGGCCAGCAGCCGCTCGACGACACGCTCCAGCCGCGCCTCGGCACCCCCGAGCACCAGGACCAGGTCGCTTCGGTCCAGGGCGGATCGCACGACCCGAGCGGCGTCGTCCACCGACTCTGCCATCAGGGCGTCGCCTGGACTGAAACCGTGGGCGCGCGCGGCTAACGCGGCGGCATCGACGCCCGAGCCGAGCGTGACGAGGCGGCTGGCGTGACCGGCAATGGTCTGGCCCGCGGCGCGATGGACCTCCCGCGAATCGTCTGAAGCGGCCGTTGACAACGCGCCGAGAACGACGGTCTTGCGGCCAGGCCAGCGATCGAGCAGGGAGAGTGCTGCCGTGAGCGCGACGGTATCGGCGTTGTAGCTGTCGTCGATAATCCGGCTGCCATTGGCGCCGGGCAGCGGGCAGAGGCGGCCGGGCAGCGGCGCGGCACGTTCCAGGCTCGCCGCGATCTCCGTCGGATGGTAGTCCAGGGCCACCCCAACCGCCGCGCCGGCCAGGGCGCCATCGACCGCGGGGTCGCCAAGCAAACGGAGATAGACGCGCTCGCGGCTGGCACCCACCGACAGAACGAAATAGGTCGCGTCGGTCCGACAGTCGATCTGGTCGGCCTTGACCGCGGCGGCGCTGATCCGCCCGTAGCGAAGGGTTGGCGCGGGCGAGTGGTCCCCGAGCTGCTCCAGGCGCGGATCGTCGGCGTTCAGAATCAGGTGGCCGTCCGCGGGAAGGCGGGCCACGAAGTCGGCGAGTTCCTGGTTGGCAGCTGGCTCGTCGAAGCCGCGCACGACGACAGCCATCGAAGGGCGCGTGATCTCGGCCAGTGCCATCAGATCGCCTGGCTGTTCACGCGCGAACTCCAGCACGGCGGCGCTGTGCGCGGCGGTCAGCTTTCCCAGGGCGATCGGCAGACCATAGAGCGTGCCGTGATTGTCGCCGTCGAAGATGGCTGGCCCTCCGCCGAAGCCGTGGCCGAGCACCGCTACCACGGCCTTCGCCGCGGTCGTCTTGCCGGTGCGGCCCAGAACGGCAATCACCTTCGGTCGGTGGCGCTCCAGGATGAATCGGGCCCAGCAGCGGAGTCCCAGCAGGACGTCGTCGACGGCGATCGACGTGCAGCCCGGCGTCGGAGCGCTGCCAAGGCGGTCGCCCAGCACGCCGGCCGCGCCACGGCTATTGGCGTCGGGAATGAAATCGTGGCCGTCGGCGCGCGCGGTGCGCACCGCCAGGAAGAGCTCGCCGGGGCGAAGCGTCCGCGAATCGTAGGCGAAACCGTCGAAGACCGTGGCCGACGCGGGGCCGATCAACCGCGCCCTGGCCGGCGCCAGCGCCTCCAGGAGGTCGGCCAGCGCGATCATCCGTCGCTCCCGTCGACTTCCTGGGCGAGAATGTGCCGGATGATATCGGAGCGGCTGATGATGCCCCGAAGGTGCTCGCCAGCGAGCACCGGAATCGGGTTCAAGCCCTTGTCGACCATGAGCGTCGCGGCGACGCTGAGATCGTCGTCGGGCTTGACGGTCTGGACGTGGCGGGTCATGACTTGCTCGGCGACCGTACCGAGCGCCTTCCGCAGCTCATCTTCAAAACGGCGGGTGCTCGTCAGGTAGATCCGGGCGTCGATGATCTGCAAAAACGTTGGAAAGTGAACGTTCGCGTTGCGGACGACCAGATCCGTTTCGGTCACGATGCCCAGCAGACGACCGACACGATCGACGACGGGCACGCCGGAGATGTCGTGTTGGAGCATCTTGCGGGCAATCTCGACCACGGGGGTGTCCGGGTAGACGGTGATGACCTCGCGGGTCATCAAATCGGCGATCTGCACTGCTTCTCCCTCGTCCTCACTCAATTATACCCGTTGCGCGTCCCGAGCAGTTTCAGGTACGATAGCAGACGCACGGACTATCGGTATTCCCCTATTTTCCCAGCGTGGGCACGGTGGAGGACCGATCGGCCGGATCCCGCGCACGAGCGGCCGCGTCTGGCACGGCCGGACCACGAGGGTGAACGCGCATGCGCCTGCTGCTCGTCGACGCCGACGATGCTCACCGCCACGACCTGGGCGCGCGCCTGCGCAACGACGGCTTCGAGGTGGCGTGCGCGGCGGGCCGCGCCGAGGCAGTGGACTTAGCGAGCCGCTCGTGGCCGCACCTCGTGCTGACCGACCTGTCGTTCGCCGACGGGCCAGCCGAACGCCTCGTCCAGGAGTTGAGCCGCCATGGTGATCTTCCTTTCGTCGTCGTCTCGACAAACGGCGATGCAGCGGCGCGGGTCCAGGCGCTGGACCGCTTCGCGGACGACTTCGTCACGCGTCCTTACTACTACGACGAGCTGGCGGCGCGCGTGCGGCGGGTGTTGCGGCGGGCGTTGATCGGCGCACGGCTGGGCGAGGAGGGCGTCACCCTCGGCCGCGGCCGGTGGGTCGACCTCCACCGCCGCGAGATTCGCAGCGCCGAGGAGACCATTCGCCTGACGCCGACCGAGGCGCGCCTCCTCGGCCTGTTCCTCCTGAACACTGGCCAAGTCCTTCCAATGAACCTGATCCTGCAGCGGGTGTGGGGCGATGCGCCGGCCGGGGTGAATACGCTCTGGGAATACGTTCGACGGCTGCGGATCAAGCTCGGCGACGATGCCCAGGCGCCGCGCTACATTGTCAGCGCGCGAGGGATCGGGTACGAGTTCAAGCGCGTGATCGGCGAGGAGAAGGGGTCAGGAGTCAGGAGTCAGATCTCAGAATCTGCGACGAGGGACGGGTGTGCGCGTTCCCTGGTCGATCCTGGTCCCTGAATCGCCTCGCTCCGGAAAATCGATCGGCGACGGCGCGCCGTGCGACGGGGGCTTCCTGGAGGTAGAAGGAACGCCCACTGACGCCTCCCCACAACCCATTCCCATTCCAATCAGTTGCGCGCGAACGTCCCCTCTTGATCGGTTAAACGTAGATCGTGGCGACATGTTACGCACACCGGCCTGAACGATGACACACTCGTACAGCCTCCATTCCCGCCTTCTGCCGCGATGACTTATGCACAATC
>DATLRG010000024.1:0-7503 GCA_035534795.1 Chloroflexota bacterium | reverse complement strand
GCATCAGTCGGACCTTCCGCTGGACCCATCGTTCCCCGTCCTGATCAGCAACCTGATCGGCTGGTTGACCCCCGGTTCCTCCGCCGCCGGCCAGTCGATCGCTCCGGGAGCGCCGGTGGACGTCGTCGCCTGGCCCGCGGCGACCAGGATCGTCCTGGTTCGGCCAGACGGTTCCAGCGACACGCTCGCCCCACCGTTTCCGGCGCGACCAATCGTCGATACCGATCAGCTCGGCGTCTACCGGATCGTTCAATCGGCGCCGGGACAGCCGGATCGCGTCAGTCAGTTCGCGGTGAATCTGTTCTCCGCGCAGGAATCGGACCTGACTCCACCCGTCGCACTACCGCTGATTCAAGGTAGGTCGACCTCGTCGGCGGTATCGACGACGGTGCCGGACGATCTCTGGCCGTGGCTGGCCGGGGGCGTTCTGGTGGTCCTGCTGCTCGAATGGTGGGCCTATCGGCGGTCGTCGTGATGATCGGGATCGAATTCGATCGACCAATCCTTCTGCTCGCGGTCCCCATCGCGCTGCTGGCGGTGCTGGCGATCGACGGAATGTGGGGATTGACGCTCGGCGCCGCCCAACTTTCAACGGCACGGGATCGTCTCCGTCCCCGTTCTTCCCAACCCCTCGGGCGAAGGGCAGCGCCAATTAGCACGCGAGCGCCCCGTCCCCCCTCCCAGAGGGCGAAAGAGCAGGCGCTCAGTCTCCGCCCGCGTCGCGGTCGCCGGGCGACGCTCGCGCTCGCGATTCGACTCCTCGTCGTCGCCCTCGTCGCGCTGGCGCTGGCCGGGCCGCGCTTCGACACCGCGATTCAGCGCGAGGCGGTGGTCTTCGATGCGGACTTGTCGGCGAGCGTCAAGGACCAGATTCCGACAGAAGCGGCCTGGATTCAACAGTCGCTCGCCGCCCGGCGACCGGGCGACCTGGCCGGCATCGTGGTCACCGGCCGCGACCCGCTGGCCGAGCTCGCGGTAAGCGCGGACCCGCGGTTCACCGCGTTCCAGTCGATCGCCGACGGCAACTGGACCAACCTGGCCGGGAGTCTCAGCCTGGCGGCGGCGATGCTGCCCGACGATGCGCGGCGTCGCGTCGTCCTCTTGAGCGATGGCCAGGAGAACATTGGCGACGCCGTGCAGCAGGCGCGCCTGCTGCACGCGGAAGGGGTGGTCGTGGATACCGTGCCGGTGGCATCGCCCAACGGGCCGGAGATCCGGGTCGATTCGGTCAGCGCGCCTTCGACGATTGGGCGCGGCGAGCGCTATAGCCTGACGATCCGGGTCATCAGCAACGTCGCGGAATCGGCCACGCTGCGCGTGTTCCTCGACGGCGCGCCGGTCGGTAGCCAGGCGGTGACCGTCCAGCCGGGGACACAACAGTTCGACCTACCGGAAACCGCTCCGAGCGAGGGGACGCACCGCGTGCGGGTTGAGCTGGACCCCACCGCGGACAGCGTGACGCAGAATAACGTCGGTCAAGCGGTCGTACAGGTGATCGGTCCACCGCGAGTCGTCGTCGCCGAGGGCACGGCGGGGGACGGGAACAACGTCGCCAGCGCGTTGCAGGCGAACGGCTTCCAGGTGACGACCATCTCCGCGAGCAGCCTGCCGGTTTCCGCCGAGGGACTCGCGGACAACGCCGCGATCGTCCTGGTCGACGTGCCCGCGCGCGAGCTCGGAAGCGAGCGCATGGCGGCGATCCAGACTTACGTCCGTGATCTCGGCCACGGCCTGCTGGTCATCGGCGGGGAGGACAGCTACGGTCTCGGCGCCTACGCCGACACTCCGCTCGAGCAGGCACTGCCCGTGACGATGGAGATTCCCCAGCGCAAGGAGATACCGACGGTCGCCGTCGCGCTCGTCGTGGAGAATCTGGAGAACTCGACCGGCAACGACACCGCCAAGGAGGCGGCGAAGAAGGTTGTCGAGCAACTCACACCGCGCGACGAGGTGATGGTGTCGGACGCGGCGTCGGGCTTTCCGGTCCCGCTTCAGCACGTGACAGACCCGGCCACGATCGAGAAGACGATCGACGCGATGCAGACCGGCGACCCGGCCAGCTACGCTCCCTACCTGGCCGGGGCGGCCAACGCGCTGATCGGCAGCGACGCCCAGGTCAAACACGTCATTCTCGTCGGCGACGGCGATGCCCAGGACGACTACCAGCCGTTGATCGAGCAGATCGTCGCGCGGGGAATCACCGTCTCAGCGGTCGCGACCGCCGCGCACGACTTTGCAGATGCTCCCACCATGCAGTCCATCGCGCGCTGGGGGCACGGCCGCTATTACGAAGCCACCGACTTCGACGTCCCTCAGGCCCTCTTGCAGGAAGCGCACACGGTCATCCGCCCGGCGATGATCCAGGACCACTTCGCGCCCCAAACGATCGGCAGTAGCTCGTTGCTCGCCGGCCTGGCAGCGCTGCCTCCCCTGGACGGCTACGTCGCGACGACGCCGCGCCCCATCGCCAGCGTCGCGCTGGTCAGCGACCAGGGCGACCCAATTCTGGCGAGCTGGCAATACGGACTCGGCCGCAGCGTCGCCTGGACGAGTGACGCGAACGGCCTCTGGACGCGGAATTTGATCGAGTGGGCCGGGGCTGGCCAGTTCTGGGCACAGCTCCTCGCGTGGGTCTTGCCGCCCGCCGGCGACCCGAATTGGCACCTGGCGATCACTCAGGCTGGGCCAACCGCGGAGATTGTTGCCGAAACCGACCAACTGGGGGAATCGCCGCCCACGGTCACAGCGCGCGTCGTGGGGCCCGATAACACCACGACAGCCGTTCCCCTCGCGGCGGTGGCACCGGGGAAGTACCAGGCGGCGTACCCCGTCGGAGCGCCCGGCGCCTACACCGTCCACGTGAGTGGGGCGGCTGGCCAGCAACCGCGGGCTTTGGACGGAGCGCTCGTCGTACCCTACTCGCCCGAATATCGCGCGGCTGGTGTCGACGAGACTGTGTTGAAGCAGGTAGCACGCGCGGGGGGCGGAAAGATCCTGGATAGTCCGTCGCAGGCATTTGCCGACGACCTCCCGGCGGCTTCGGGAGGAGCACCGCTGTGGGACCTGCTGCTCGAAGCCGCGGCCATCCTGCTGGTCGTCGACGTGGCGGTTCGCCGGCTCAACGTCAGTGGGCGCGATCTTGAGCCGGCCTTGAAACCGGTCCGGCACCTGGTGGAGGTGGCCCCGTGGGCGAGAACCGATCGGTCGTCGTCGAAGCGTGCGGCAGGGCACCTGGCGTCCACGCCCGAGTCCGGGATCTTTTCTCGCGCTGTTCCATCTCCAACCCAGGAGCCGGACCCAACTACGAAGGAGGATCCGCTCCACACCACCAGGCTCCTCGCGGCGCGCCGCGGGCGAGCCGGCCGGCGAGAGCGCCCAAGTAGATAGGCGGCCTACCCCGGATCAGACAGTCTGCTTCTGCCCTTCACCGCGAACGGCCTCCACCAGGCCAGCGCCCGCGGAAAACGACGGCCGCTTGCCCGCGGGGATCATGATCTCTTCGCCGGTGCGAGGATTGCGCCCCTTCCGCGCACCGGTCTGGGTGACGCGGAACGTGCCGAATCCGGTGACGCGGACATCCTCGCCAGTCTTGAGTGAGTCGGTGATGGTATCGAACACCTCATTCACGACTTTTCCGCTCTGGGTAAGGGACAACCCGGTGTCCTTGCTGACGCGTTGGATTAGATCACTCTTCGTCATCCGTTTCTGTACCTCAATCCGTTTCTGTACCCCTAGGTGTGGATCCCTCGCCTGTCGAGGTGCCCGAGACGGCTTTTTGGCCCTCAGCGCGCCCACCGGCGCCATTATACCGCACCTGGCGTCCCGACGCCAGTCCCAAAGGTACCAAAAAAAGTCGGCGCCGGCTCTCACCGCGATCCAGGCGTGTGTCCTACCAGTTGCTCGCCGCAACGGCTGGCCACGCAGCCGGACTCCCGGATGGCCAGCGGGAGTGGGAGAGGGTGTGTGGAAAGGGTCAGGGGGCAAGAGACGCTAGCCCTTGATCGCGCCCGCGGTGAGTCCTTCCATGAAGTAGCGCTGGGCGAACGCGAAGACGACGAGAATCGGAAGGATCGAGAGGACGGATCCCGCCGCGATCTGACGCCAGCCGCCGTAGAAGTTGGAATCGAGGAAGGTGATCGCGACCGGCAGCGTCTGCATCTCCTGGCTCTTTAGCACGACGACCGGCCAGAGCAAGGAGTTCCATTCGGCCACAAATCCGAAAATCGCCAGCGCAGCCAGGCTCGGCGCAGCCAGCGGCACCATGATCTGGGCGTAGATCCCGAACTCGGTGGCACCGTCGATCCGCGCTGCCTCTTCCAATTCGTACGGTATCGTCAGGAACGCCTGACGCATCAAGAAGATGCCAAACGGGCTGACCGCGGCGGGGACGATCAGCGCTGGAAAGGTATCGACCCAGTGCAGCCGGCTGACGACGAGGAATGACGGGATGAGTGTGACTTCAAACGGGATGATCAGTGTCGCCAGGATGAGGTAAAAGATCGGATCGCGCCCGGGGAACCGCATTCGTGCCAGCGGGTACGCGGCCATCGAGCAGAAGAGCGCGTTGCCCACGACGACCATCGTCGCGGCGAAGGTCGAGTTCAGGATATAGCGGTGGAAGGGTCCGACCTGCCAGAGCTCGAAGAATGACACCAACGTCGGCGGCTTCGGGTAAAGCTGCGGCGGGTACGAGAACACGTTCTGGCCGGGTCCCTTGAGCGCCGTGATCACCAGCCAGTAGAAGGGACCGAGAAAAACGAGCGCCAATAGGATCAGGAGGACGTAGCAAGCCACGTTCTCCAGCGTCCGTCCGCGCGCCGTCGATAAGACCGGCATAGCAGGTTCCACTGCCCTATGCCTCGGGGAGCTAGTAATTGACGGTACCCCCTCGTTCCGACACCTTGATGTTCAGTACCGAGAGCACGATCAAGAACAGAAAGAGCACGACCGCGATGGATGACGCGTAGCCCATGCTCAGGAACACGAACGCTTGCTTGTAAACGTAGTAGACCAGCGTGGTGGTGCGGTCGGCTGGGCCACCGGACGTCATGACGTAGATTTCGCCGAACACCTTCATCGCCCCGATCGACGCGAGGACCACGACCAGAGCGATGGTCGGCCGCAGCAGCGGTACCGTCACGTTCCAGAGCCGTTGCAGGCGATTGGCGCCGTCGATCATCGCCGCCTCGTCGAGCTCCCTGGGCAGGCTCTGCAAGCCCGCCAGGTAGAGCACCATGTAGTAGCCGGCTGCTTTCCAGATCGTCACCGCCATGATCGCATAGAGCGCGATGCTCGGGCTACTCAGAAATGGGATCGGCTTCGCGATGAGGCTGAGTCCGCGCAACATGCTGTTGATGATGCCATCCTCAAAATACATCCACTTCCAGACGATCCCGACGACGACGATCGACGTGATCACGGGCATGTAATACGCGATCCGAAAGAACGTGATGCCCTTCATCGGCTGGTTGACCAGCAGGGCCAGGAGCAATCCGAGGATCGTGCAACCGGGAATCACCCCGACCGAGTACACCAGGGTGTTCCGAAATGCCGTCTTGAAGACGTCGTCCGATAGGAGTTTCTGGTAATTGGCCAGTCCGACAAAGCGAGCCGCATGCACGACGTTATAGTCGGTAAAGCTGTACCAGATGCTCGCGAACAGCGGATAGACCAGGAATGTCCCAAGAATGACGAAGGCGGGAAGGAGAAAGAGATAGGCGATTCCGATCTTGCGCAGCGACCGCCAACGCCGAGCGCGAGCGCGCGTGCCTATCACCTGCGTTGCTTCCACCGGACTGCTCCCGTGGTGAATGTTCGACCGAGCGATCCAGCGCCCGACCGTCCGGGCGGGCGCAGTGCCCCCCGGTCGGTTTCGCTGGATCCCGCTATCCGCCTGTCGCCTTGCCGGAGAGGATGTCGTTCCAGTTCTTCTCGATGTTGGTCAGCGTCTGGTCTGCCGGCTGGTTGACAGCAAATAGCTTGTTGGTTTCTTGCTTGAACGTATCGTACATGCGCGCCCAGCCGACGACCGACGGGGCCGCGTTGTAGTCGACGATCGCGTCCTTCAGCTCGGCCAGCGATAACTCGAACCCGCGGTCGAGTAGCTCTTGCTGGCTCCGACCGCTCACCTGCTTGTCGATGAACTTCTTGCGAAAGTCGGGGTCATCGCTCACCGACTGGCGGGTTGGTAGAATCGGCACCTGGTTGATGAACTCGATCTGCAAGCCGGTGCCCGTGAGGTAGGCGCCCAGGTCGACCGCTGCCTGCAGGTTCTTACTCTTACTCGACACGATCAAGTACTGGAGGCTCGCGATCGACTTACCGTTCTTACCGCGAATCGACCCAGCGAGATCAGTATCCCATTGAGTCAGCACCGCGGGGTCGGCCCGCTTTACGATCACGACCGGCCCACCGGAGACGAATGCGCCGCGGCCAGCGTAGAACCACTGGTTCGCATCGCGTGGATCGGCGGTTGTGCCTTCCGGCGGCAGGTAGCCACCCTTGTAGAAGTCCTGCCACCCCTGGAACAGTGCCACGGCAGCCGGCGTGTTCAGAGCGGCCTTCTTGCGATCGTCGGTCACCAGGGGAATGCCCTCCTGCTGCAACAACTCGACCAGCTCGCCCTGGCCAACGGTCGTCAGCAAACCGTACTTGCTGGCCTTGTCTTTGATCGTCTTGGACATCGTGATCGCGTCGTCCCACGTCTTCGGCGGACTGTCTGGCGTGAGACCGGCATCCTGCATGATCTTGCGACTGTACACCAGGGTGTTGGTGCCGGTGTACCAGGGAAAGCCGTACACTTTCCCGTCAAAGGTCAAGGCATCCCAGAAGCCCGGATAGAAGTCGTTTGCATCTTCCTTCGGCAGATACGACGCGATGTCGGCGACAGCGCCAAGCTCGATGAAGCGCGGCATCTCGTAGGTGTTCGCGAGATCCGGGGCCCGGCCGGCGCCGACAGCAGCCAGATACTTCTGAGCCGTCTGTGCGCCGGGCACGTCCACCCACTTCACGTTGACGCCGGAGTTGACCGTCTCGTAGTCCTTCAGGAACGATTCGATCCAGGTGCCGTAGGGTCCCTTCAGATTGATCGTCCAGAACTCCAGGTCAGCCCTACCAGCTTTCGACACGAGGATCTGACGATTGCCAAGATCGATCGTCGTCGTCCCGCTGGTCACCTGGCGGGTTCCCACGCTCTTCCACTCGTAACCGGTGGACTTGCTACCGGCGGTGGTGCTGGTCGTCGTGATCGGCGTGGCCTGGGACTGACCCGCGGCGGGCGCGGTGGGCGAAGGCGGCTGACTCTGAGTCGCCGCCGCGGCGGTCGCGGCACTGGTGGGCGACGGGGCGGCCGCGGGCGTCGGCGCCGCGGGTGCCGTGGCTGGACTACCACCCGAACAGCTTGCCAGCAGCGAAAGCCCAACCACACCGACCCCATACGTCAGCAATCCACGCCGAGTCAAAATGCGCTGCGTCACTGCTAGATCCTCCTGTCGCGCGTACCGG
>DATLRG010000023.1:0-4783 GCA_035534795.1 Chloroflexota bacterium | reverse complement strand
CCCCCCCCCCCCCCCCACCACTTGGATTCGGGAAGAGTTGCAGAGATGTGCTGAATTTGCGCAGCAAATCCAGCACATCCCTGCAACTCTTCCTGGACTCACTTTACTGCCGAATCGCGGTGCCGTCTTCGCGGCGGACCGGCGCCCAGCTTCCGTTCAGTGGATGCTCCGGGAACGGGTACGCCGCTGCCAACTTCTCGTCGACGTCGATGCCCAGGCCGGGGCGGTCGCTGGGCCACATCGCGCCATCGTGAATGTCGGGGCAGCCCGGGAACACCGCCCGCGTCTCTTCGTGGAAGATGGTCTGCTCCTGGATGCCGAAGTTGAAGCAGGCCAGGTCGAGCGCGAGGTTCGCCGCGTGGCCAACCGGCGAGACGTCGCCCGGTCCGTGCCAGGCGGTCCGCACGCCGAAGAACTCGCAGAACGCGGCCAGCTTGCGCGCCATGCTCAGCCCGCCGATGTCGGACAGGTGGACGCGCATGAAGTCGATCAGCCGGTCGCGCACCAGCGGCACGTACTCGCTCTGGTTGACGAACAGCTCACCCATCGCGATGGGAATGGCGGTCTGCTGGCGCATCAGTCGAAAGTAGTCGATGTCCTCGGGGGCGAAGGGGTCTTCGAGGAAGAAGAGATTGTACTTCTCGAGCTCCTTTGCCAGACCGATCGCCTGGATCGGGGGAACTCGCTCGTGAATGTCGTGCAGTAACTCGATCTGGTCGCCCAGCGTCGAGCGCAGGTGCTCGAAGAGCCGGGGCACGATCCGGCAGTAGGGCGTCGGCTCCCAGGTGGCCCGACCGGCAGCGCTGGTCGAGCGGCTGCCGTACGTCGCGAGGCCGGGCACCGCGACCTGCGCCCGCACGTAGCGGTAGCCCTGCTCCTGGTACTTTCGCACGCCCTCCTCGACTTCCTTGACGTCGCGGCCGGAGGCGTGGGCGTACAGGGGCGCGAAATCGCGGCACTTGCCGCCCAGGAGCTGGTAGACCGGCATGTTCGCGCGCTTGCCTTTGATGTCCCAGAGCGCTTCGTCGACGCCGCTCAGCGCGTTGTTCAGCACCGGACCGCTGCGCCAGTACGAGCTGGCGTAGGCCGATTGATAGATGTCCTCGACGTCGTCCGGGTCGCGGCCGATCACGAAGGGCTTGAGGTATTCTTCGATCGCGGTGACGACGGCGAGGGGCCGCTGGGTAAAAGTGGCGCAGCCCAAGCCGTAGAGGCCGGGCTCGCTGGTCAGGACCTTGACCACGACCAGCCGAATGTTGTTGGGTGCGGTGCAGATGACCTTGACGTCGGTGATCTTGAGATTGGACAAGCATTCCTCTCTTTTGTCGAGTTTGGGTGGGGGTTCAGGGGTCGCTGCTCCACCCCTGAACGCACCACCCAAACTCGACGCTATTTCTCCACGGGCAGATCCGGGCGATTGCCCCACTCGGCCCAGGAGCCATCATACATCCGGACGTTGTCGTAGCCAATCAGGCGCAGGGCGAGCGCGGCGTGCGCCGCCCGAACACCGCCCTGGCAGTAAGTGACCAGCGCCCGGTCCGGCGTCGCCCCGATTGCTACGTGCCGCGCGCGAATCTCGTCGGCGCTGCGGAAGGTCCAGTCCGGGTTGAGGTTCTCCTGCCAGAAGAGAGATTTGGCGCCGGGGATACGCCCGCCGCGCGCTGCCCGCACCTCTTCGCCGGTGTACTCGCTGACTCGGCGCACGTCCAGCAGCCCCAGCCCGGGATCGCCCAGCGCGGCGTGCAGGTCGTCGGCCAGAACTCGCATCGCGGTGCGCGGCGCGGCGGGGGTGAAGCGGCCAGCGGGCGGTGCAACCGGTCCCGACGCCAGCGGTCGTTGCTCGGCCCGCCATTTGACGAGGCCGCCGTTCAAGACCTTCGCCGCGTCGTGGCCGTAGTAGGCCAGCAGCCACCAGAGCCGCGAGGTGTAGTGGCCGCCTTCGTCGTCGTAGCCCACGACGAGCGTGTCGTTCGAGATGCCCAGGCGCGCCAGCGTCGCGGCAAACTGCTCCGGGCGCGGAATCAGGTTCGGTGGGGTCGCCGCGGGGTCCGAGAGATCGGTGGGATAGCTCGCGTGGACCGCGCCGGGGAGGTGGCCTTCCAGGTAGATCTGGTGGCCATCGCGGCCGTCGAAGTAGTAGCGGCAATCGACGATCCGCAGGTTGGGATCGCTCAGGTGCGCCGCCAGCCAATCGGTCTCGGCCAGCAATTCGGGGTGCGTGTACGCAGCCATAGCAACTCCTCTCAGGCAAGCGTCTCGAGCAACGCGAGAAAGTCTTTCGGCGTGAGAATGCGGATGCCCGCGTACGCGCCGAGGTCGAGCAGGTCTCGATCGCCAGTGACGATGACATCGGCGTGCCCGGCAACGGCGGCTTCGCAGACGCGGTTGTCGTCCGGATCGCGTGCGACTACGGTGAGTCGTTGTTCAGGGTGGACCCAGACTGATCGGGATTGAATCTGCGTCAGAAGATTATCTATCTCTGCCTGCGTCCAGTGGACGTAGCGCCGGACGGTCGACCGGCGCAGGACTCCTCGAAGTTCATCGAGCAGGGGTGGTGAGCTTACCAGTTCGTACATCCCCGTGAGCCAGTGATCTACGACCAGAACCGGCGGGGTAGCGGATTCGATTGTCGCGCTGACAAAAACGTTCGTGTCGACAACACCCCTCACCGCGGTGCTGCATCGCCCGCTGGGCCTCTGCGGCGCTCCTCCCGGACTTCTCGAATCGCTTGCTCTACGGCTGCTTCCACCTCGACGGGATCAGCGCCTCGATTGGCTTCCCGGTTCTTTTGAATCAACTCCCAAAGCTGATCTTTGGAGCGCCGAAGGGCCTCGTACCGGCGGATCGGGACCACTGCAGCCATCGGCTTGCCGTTGCGCTCGATGACCACTTCGTCGCCTTGGTCGTAGACGCGCTCGAGGGTTTCCTCGAGGGAGCCTTGAAACTCCTCCACGCTGACTCTGCGGTTCATCTATCTTTCGCTCCCTTGCCCGAAGTCTGGCTGGATCTTCGCGGCAGCACCATTATCGCAGATCTGGTGCAGGATCAGGGGAGGTGTTGAGGGAGGGCAGGGGTGGCGCCTGCCCTCTTGCATCAGTTTGCTTGCTCCGTTTAATCGTTCTCGTTCGAGCGCGTCCGCCGGTGCATGCCGATGCCGCCGGCGACGAGGCCCAGACCGAGCACGCCAAGCAGCGCACCGGCCGCCGACGGGACTCCACCGGTGGAGGGAAGAGCATTCGGTGTCATCGAGGCCAGCACGGTGATCGTGCCTTTCATGCCCAGGTTATCATGGAGCAGGCACTCGTAAGCGAACGTGCCGGGCTTGTCGAACGTCAGGGTATAGGTGTGCGGACCGGGCGCTGGCGTGTTCGCGGGTGTCAGGATGCCGGAGCTGAAGAATCCCGTGCCGCTGTAAACTTTGCCACCCGATGGCGCGGCGGCTTGCGGGTTGGTCTGGCCGTTAGGCAAGGTGAACGGCACGTCTTTGCCGTTGTCCAGGAAGCTCACGGTGTGGATCTCGTTAGGATCGGTTTGCGTCCAGACGACACTATCGCCGGCGTGGATCGTGAGCGCATTCGTGCCAAAGCGCTGGACCGCGAAGGTCTTGCCATCGCCGAAGCCAGCGTCCATCCAGTAGGTGGTCGTGCCATTCCCGTTCGGCTTGCTGGTCACTTTCTGAGCGGCGACGGCTGCCTGCCCGGCCTTCAGAGTTGCCACGAGGACCGGATCGCTGGCCGGCTTGTACGACGCCTGACTGGCCGGGTAGGCGGTGCCGGCCGGCTGCACCACGACGACGCCGTGCATACTGGGGTGGATCGCGCAGGCGTAGTGGAACGTCCCTGGCGTGGTGAAGGTCAGGGAGTACGACTTGCCCGGAGGCAAGATGCCAGAGCTGGCCCAGCCGGTCCCAGCGTAGGTCGCGCCACCGGCCGGGGCATTGTTCTGGTCGCTACCGAAGGGTCCCGGCGGCGTGCCGAACGAGACGGTATGCACCTCACGCGAGGCGACCGCCCAGTTCACGGCATCGCCGACGTCGACGGTGATCGTCCCCGGATAGTACTGCAGGACCTGGACTGCCTGGTCGGATGACGAAGCGCCGGCCTGGACTGGCATGCTCGCGGCGGCGCCGGCCACGAGCACCGTCAGACAGAGCAGCGCGGCGGAGAATAGCAGCGCCCCGACGCTGCGAACGAACAGGTACATGAAATTCCTCTTTCCTCAAAGTATGGTCAGACTCATCGCCAGGATGCGCATGGACACACTGGACCCGTAGCCAACGTCCAGTCGGCTGCCTCGTGGGAAACGGGGCCGCGGAGAGATGACGCGCGATTCGGTCCGCCACCCAGTCCGGAACCGCGCGAGCACGCGTGAGATTCAGCCGGCGCCAGTGTAAGGGTGAGGGAAGCGCTTGTCAAGCAGGAGCCACGTGCGAACGGTGGGTACCGCGCCGGTCGCGACCGTGATGCGACCGGCTCACGTGCGAGCGTTAAGACTTACGTGATCCGCGTACCTTTCACAGAGCACACGAACTTGTAATCTTATTGCAGGGCTAGCGCTATCTCGTTAGACAGGTGTATACTCTAACGAGATTTCTGTTGATCGTAGGTGCCGTTTCGTAGATGATCAGGACTGTGAAAGAGATTGGCATCCCTGCTGCGCGGTGCGCAGCTTCGCCGCCTTACTACCGCGATGAGCGCGTGACGATCTACCAGGCCGACAGCACCCACCTGGCGGTGCTCGACAGAGACTCCGTCGACGTGACTATCACGAGCCCCCCCTATAA
>DATLRG010000022.1:0-7342 GCA_035534795.1 Chloroflexota bacterium | reverse complement strand
GGGGCGGGGGGGTGAGGTCGCAAGTCCCAGCACCTCCGCGACGGCCTCCCGAATCCGGTCGCGCTCGGCCGCGACAGCCGCGGCCGTCTCGAGGCGCGACGCCGGGACGGCGATGGCCCGCGCCCGCGATCGGTTCAGCGGGAGGACGGTCTCACCGCCGAGTGAGGTCAGGACCTGGCCTGTCGCGGTACACCAGAGCCGCTCGGCGGGCTCCGGCTCGTACGGCGGCTCGATCGCGTCGCCGTCGTGGCTCAGCCACCGGTTGAACCAGGCGTACGCCGCCTCGCGCATCGCTCGACTGTAGTCGTGGTGTGCCGGCACCTCGACGAGTTGGGCGCGCTCCGGGACGCCGAGCGCCGTGTAGCAGTCCCGGAGGTCGAGGTACGCCTCGCGCGCCCCGATCAGCGGGAAGGAGTCGTGGGTCGCGGCGACGATCTGGATCGGTGTCGGCGCGGCGCACATCAGCAGGTCGGCCACGTCGAGGTCATCGCGGTAGCTCGCCACCGGGTCCTGGCACGGCTCGCCGATCTGTCCCTGGGCGAGCATGCGCTCGTAGGTGCTGGTCGAGCAAACCGGGACAGCGGCTTTGATCCGTGGGTCGAAGGCCGTGAGGAACATGGTGTAGGTGCCGCCGCCCGATGCGCCGGTGCAGCCGATCCGGCTGGCGTCGACGTCCGGGCGACTTTCCAGGTAGTCGAGCAGCCGGACGCCATCCCAGACCATGTAATTGATCAGCGTCTGGCCGATCAGGAAGCAGGGGTTACAGGCCGCGCTGTGCTGGGAGGTGCCGAGCGCGATCGGGATCGCGCCGGTCGCCGCGTCCGAGAACTGGCTGCGCTCGCCCTGGCCAATCGGATCGTAGACGAGCGCGACGTAGCCCTGACGGGCCAGCCCGATACCCCGCGCCTGGACCAGCGCCTCGGCTTTGGACTGTGCCCAGTGGCCCAGTGGATTCAGGATCGCCGGCGCCGGCGTTCGCACGACCGGCGGTCGGTAGAGGTTGACGGTGACGACGAAGCCCGGCTGGCTCTCGATCAGCAGCTTTTCGACGACGTAATCGTCGCGTTCGAGGGCGCCGACGAGGCGCGGATTGAGCGGGGTGCGCTCGGGGAAGGGACCGAGCGCGGCGCGGAAGCGATCGCGTACCGACGCGCAGTGCCGCTGCCAGTCGGCTGCCGACGCGAAGCCGCGGAGCTCCTGACGACGACGCCAGGCGTACACGCGGCACCGGCGCAGCAGGTAGAGCCAGTAGGACTCGTCAGCCCGGGGATACTCGGGCCGACCGGCCAGCACCGGGTTCATCGTAATGCCTCCATCGTCGTGCATGCTCGAGGGAGGTCTTGGGGGGTGAGCTTGCGAACATTGGCCCACCGGGCCAATGTTCGCAAGCTCACCCCCCAAGACCTCCCTGGGAACAGCACCACGCGCTTGACCGATTTGAGGTCGCCTGACACTCAGTCGCGGCCGCGGTAGCGCCAACCGAAAGTCACTGCTCGGCCTCCAGGATTTCGCGAAGCAAGGGCGCCACCGCTGACAGGTCATTCGTAACGGTGTCCCAGAGCACATTCGGGTCAACGCGGCGATACTGGTGGGCGACCACGTTCCGGAGACCGATCATCAGCGGCCATGGGAGACCAGAATATCGGGTCTTGACGTCTTCCGGAACGTTCCTTGCCGCCTCTCCGAGAACCACGAAGTCGTACTCGACCGCCCGCACGGTCCTGGCGTCACTCCGAAAATCTATCGAGTCCATTCCGTCGGTAAATGCCTGGATCTCGACAACCGCGTCGAGCATGTCTTGAATCCGTAGCCGCCAGTCGCTACGCTGCACGGACTGCTTCCCTCATTACTTCGGCACGAATCTCTGTCCGCAGGCTATCCGGTGTGAACAGGTCGACCGGTCGGCCGAGGATGCGTTCGAGATACGTCTCGAGCTCGAAGTATTTGAAATAGCCAAATGGTTGATTGACTTCGATCAGGACGTCGACGTCGCTGTGCGGTCCCGCTTCGTCCCGCGCGACCGAGCCAAAGATCGAGATGGATCGGACGCCGAACGCGTCGATCTCCTGGCGGTGTTCGGCCAGGATTCGCAGCGTATCTTGCCGTCGCACGGGCTCCACTGTCCTTTCTGTCCGGGTCGGGCGAATCCATGCACTTCTCGCACGTATTATCGCATGAAAGCTCGGGGCGGGTTTGGATCGCGAAGCATACCAAACGCCGGCAAACCGGGGACAAAAACCTCTTGACACGGGTCCGATGCCTGATATATTACTAGCATATCAACAGGACAGGCAGCAATCAGTGCAGCAGCGCTTACTCGCGGGCGCGGCGGCCGCCACGATCACGCCGCCTCTGGGCACCTCGCTCGCCGGCCTCTACCGCGACCGACGCGCGACCAGCATCCTCAGCGATCTGTCCGCGAAGGCGCTGGTGCTCGGCAACGGCTCGAGCGACGTGGCCATCGTCGTCGTCGACCTGTGCTACGTCCCCGCCGACCTGGCCGACCGGGCGCGTTCGCGGGCCGAGAGCCTGACCGGCATCCCGGCCGAACGAGTCATGCTCACCTGCACCCACACTCACTCCGGACCGGTCACCGTACCGTCGGCCTGGTCTGAGCCGGACCAGAGCTACCTCGACGTGCTGGTCCGGCGGATTGGCGACGCCGTCTGCCTGGCCAAGCAGCGCCAGCAGGAAGCGCGCCTCCTGGTCGGTCACGGCACGGAAGAGACGATTGCTTTCAACCGTCGTTACTGGATGGCCGATGGGACCGTGCGGACCAATCCGCGGTACCAGAGCCCCGACCTCGTCAAACCGGCCGGCCCGATCGATCCCGAGGTCGGCGTCATTCGCGTCGAGGCTGCCACCGGCGCTCCCATCGCTCTACTGGTCAACTTTCCGTTGCACGTGGCCGTCCTCGCGAGCACCGCTATCTCCGCTGATTACCCCGGGGTCCTGTCCGATTTCTTCCGCAAGCTGGAGGGCCCCGACCTCGTCGTGCTCTTCGCCACCGGCTGCTGTGGCGACGTCAACCACTGTGACTTCTCCAAGCCGGGTCCCCAGGGCGGACAGCCCTTCGTCGAACGCATCGGGACGGCCCTGGCGGGCGAAGTCACGAAAGTCACCACCCGATTAACGCCACTGACCGATGCGTCGCGGATCGGCTTCGCTCAGAAGGTCGTCGAGCTGCCGCTCCGCGTCCCGACCGCGGACGACATCGTCTGGGCAGAAGCGCGGCGCGACGCGGAGATGCAGAGCATGGACGCGGCCGGCCTCGCAGTGGTGAAGGCGCACCGAATCTTACGCATTCGCCAGCACGGGTGGCCGACCGTTACCGCGATGGTCCAGGTGATGGCGGTCGGCGATCTGGCCTACGTGACGTTACCAGGAGAGATCTTCGTGGAGCTGGGCTTGGGGATCAAAAAGAGGTCGCCGTTTCCGCACACCTTCGTCGCCGAGCTGAACGGGACCGCGTTCGGCTACATCCCGACCGAGAAAGCGTACGGGGAAGGCGGCTACGAGGCCACCAGCAGCCTGCTGATGCCGGGGAGTGGCGAAAGGCTCGTCGAGACGGCGCTGGAGCTACTCGAGGTCGTACGATGAGCGACCTGCTCGATCGGCTATTCCCGCGACCTCAGAAGGTGCAGCGCGGTGAGGGATGGCTGACGCTCGCCGCGGCCGGCCACCCCTGTCCGCTGATCGTCTCCCCTTCGGCCCACCCGCTCGAAAAGGCGGCGGCGGAGCTCCTCCAGGCCACGCTGCCCGGCACGTTCCATCAGGTTCGCGCCGACGAGGCCGGCTCAGACCACGGCGTGGTGGTGGGCCTGCTGGATGGACGCCGCGAAGGCGCCCGGGCCGACGAGCTTCCAGCAAATTCGGAAGCCTACCGCCTAGTCGTCGACGACCGCGGCGTGAACTTGCTCGGGCAGGGCCCGGCGGGCACGCTCTACGCGGCTGAGACCTTTCTTCAGCTCGTCCGCCGCGAGAGCGACCGGATTCTTCTGCCGCGACTGGCCATCGACGACTGGCCGGATTACCGATACCGCGGGCTGTACGTCGAGGGCAAGTGGGGCACGGACCTGATGACCCTGGACGACTGGAAAGAGTTGATCGACCTCCTGGCCCGCTGGAAGTTCAACAGCCTGAGTGTCGGCATTTACTGCTGCTGGGGCCTGCAGTACCCAGGGCAGATGACCGAGTGGGTGATGGTGCCCTTCCCCAGGTACCCGAAGCTGCGCACGCCGAAGGATATCCGTTACTACTCGCCCGCGGCCGGCCAGCACGTCCACGCCCGGTACCTCCCGGCGCTCTTCGAGGACGATCTCTTCGGCGAGGTCGTCGCCCACGGCAGGACGCGCAACGTGATCGTGCGGCCGCACTTCAACGGCCCCGGCCACAATACGGTGATCCCGCGCGAATACCCTGAGGTCTCGGCCAGGGACGAAGCGGGGAATCCCACCAGCTACGGCTACTGCCTGACCAGCGACGCGACCTACGCGCTCCTCTTCGATCTCTACGACTCGGTGATCGAGCGCTACCTGCGGCCGAACGGCGTCACCTGGTGGCACCTGGCCACGGATGAGGTGTACCCGGTCAATGGGATCGATCCGAATGACGAGCTACGCCCGGTCGATCCATGGTGCAAGTGCCCGGGCTGCCGCGTCAGGTCGCACGAGCAACTCCTGCTGGACTTCGCGTTCCGCTGCCTCCACCACCTGCGGGAGGCCGGGATGGACAACATCACCGTCTGGCACGACTGCCTGGAGCGACTGCACGTCGTCGACGAGTTCGGCGCGCGCCTGGAAACGGAGGGGCTGAAGCCCTACGTCATCCTCGAATGGTGGCGCTACCGAGATCCCGTCCCGTCGCCGCGCTCGGACGTCAGCCGCACCTGGGTCACGCCGATGGCCGGTTACTACCACTGGATGTTCCACGGCAGCTACCTCTTCAACATCGCCCCGTTCCTCCAGCGTGGCTACGCGAGCGGGTCGGAGGGCGCCGAGGCGTACTGCACGTTCGACTACGCCTACCAGCGCAACTACCTGGCGCTCTCCGAATGGGCGTGGAACAAGGACACCTCGGGCTCCATCTACGACTTCGAGGCCAAGTACGCCCGCTGGCTCTTCCCGGAGGACGTCACGGACGGAACCGAAGCCCTGTACAAGTTGTACCAGGTGTTCGGCTCGACCGCGACCAAGGCGATGCTGGATAACCTGATCTACTACTGGTACTCCTACCCGGCGCGGCGGATCGATTTTCCGCGCGAGATCTATCGGCACCTGCTGGTCGATCGCACCCGCACCTTGACCGCGATTCAGGCGTGCGTTCCGCCGCTCGAAGAAGCCGTTCGACTGTTTTCCGAGCTCCGCGAGCGAGCCGCCGATCGGCGTGCCGTCGACGAATTCGTGCTCGAATCCCGGCGCGCGCTCGGCGTGATCGGCGCCTACACGCACGGCTTGCTGGCGATTCAAAGCTATCAGCAGGCGGTCCATACCCCGACCGACGCCCGCGTCTCGCTCGACCGCGCCGTGCGGGAGTCCCGGGCCGCCCTCGGCGGCGTCGAGTCGGTCCTGGCTGAGTTCGAGCGGGTCAAGCCGGCCTACCTGCGGCCGCAGGGGATGCGCGACCTGACCTACATTCGCGACTTTGCCGCCGCTCTGCGGGATGAGCTGCAGGCAGCCGCCCGACACGCCGAGGCCGGCGGCAAGCTCTCGGAGACGTTGGCAGTGATGGATTAGTGTTCGTTTTCGACGGTTCAGGAAGGGTTTGAGGAAAGAGAGGGAACCATGGCTTGGTCGACGTTCAGTCCAAAGTCTCGGCGGGCTTTTCTCGCTACTCTCGGCGTGGGAATCGGATCGGCGATTGTCGTGGCGTGCGGCCCCGCGGCGTCTCCGACGCCACCAGCGGCCGCTTCTCCACCGGCCGCCGCGACGCAGGCGCCAGCTTCGGCGCCGACCGCCGCGCCAACGTCCGCGCCGACCTCGGCGGCCACCGCGGCCACGCCGGTGCCGACTCCGAAGCCGACCGTCGCATCCCAGGCTGCACCGCAGGCCGGGCCGGTGAAGTTCGCCTGGTGGTCGTACCCGCTGCTGCCCTCCGACCAGTGGCCGCAGGGCAAATGGGAAGGCCAGCTCATCGACACGTACCAGAAAGATCACAGCAATGTGCAGATCAGCTTCCTACCGCTGACCTGGAACATGATCCCGAAGGTCTTCGCGGCGATCACCGCCGGGACACCGCCGGAGCTGCTCGGCCAGGGTTCCTGGGCGCACCTGCTGCTCGCGAAGAAGGCGGGCGTCCTCCAGGAGGTCACTTTACCGGACGACCTGGCCAAAGACCTCCCACCGGGCTGGCTCGACGGCGGCCGCTACGAGGGCAAGACCTACATGATCCCGTGGTTCATCGAGGCGAACGGGGCCAAGGTCAACCTCACGCTGGCGAAAGAGGCGAACGCCGAGAACCTGCTCCCACAGGCCCCGGCCTACTCCTGGAACTGGGACCAGTTCCGCGAATTCGCGAAAGCGGTGACGAGCAAGAAGAACGGCACGCAAATCTGGGGGTCGGCGATCTTCTCGGAGACGTCGAACCCGAACCTCCACTGGATCACCTGGCAATGGCTCTGGAACCTCGGCGCCGACATGTACAAAGATCCGGTGAACGGCGGCTGCGTCGGCCTGAACACGCCCACCGACGTCAAGGGGCTCCAGTACCTCCACGACCTTTATTACGTCGACAAGGTGATTCCGGACCCCGCCAACGTCCGCGATACCGACCTCGGCACGTTCTGGAGCCAGGGCACCACCGCCTATCAGACCGGCGCGTCGACCGATGCGGCCCACGGGAAAGGGACCACGATCGACAAGGCGACCGGCGTGATGACAGATCCTAAGGGCTTCCAGTGGCGGTTCTGCCAGAATCCGACTCAGCCGGGCGCGCAGCACCACGGCTGGGGCGGACCGGGCCTCGACGACAACCTCGTCCCGTTCCGACCGAAGGACCTGACTGATCCAACGCCGGTCCTCGACTTCGGCTTCTTCGTGGTCAACCAGCCGAACCAGGAGTTTATCGCGCAGTTCATGATCCCGGCTCGTTCGTCGGCGGTGGCAGCGAAGCTGGGCGACGACCCGCTCGTCCAGTACACCTTCAAGTACCTGGCGCCCGGCGCGCAACGCTGGCGCGCGGATGACAACCAGCAGAAGCTGCTCGACATCTTCAACACCCACTTTCAGGATCTCTGGACCGGCAAGTCGGCGCAGCAGGTCGCCAACGACTTCGCCGCGGAGGCGAATCCACAGGTCGGCTGTACCGGTTAGAGGGTGAGGGGGAAGCTGGGGGGGGGGGGGGG
>DATLRG010000021.1:0-6518 GCA_035534795.1 Chloroflexota bacterium | reverse complement strand
CCCTGACCCTTCTCCGTTCAGCCGGCGCGAGGGCGCGGCCTCACCCCCACGCCCCCTCTCCATCGGAGATGGAAAGGGGCGCCCGTGAGGGCGGGGTGAGGCCACGACCTCGCGCCGGCCACAAGCAACCGCGAATTGCCTTAATGACCCTCGGGACTTCCGGACCGGGCGATCCAAACTGCCTCTTCCTGCCGCACCATCTCCGGGTTCCGATGGCTCTTCATCACGCGGTAGGCTTGCTCCGGCCCGTGCGGAAACGGAACGTTGTCCTTCTGGGCTTGCTTGGCGTCGGCAATCATGTGCGCCGCTTCGCCGGGCGTGATCTGGTGCGTTGCCAGCCCTTGACGATCCAGGAAGCTGATCAGGTCCGTCCAGGTTGACGGGTGGCCAAACTCGAAGGTATCGCGGACGTCCGACTCCTGGTAGTCCCGGTACACTTTGCGCTCAGGCATGCGCTGTCCCTCACATTCTTACGTCAACCCTTGTGCTGCTCCCACGATGCGTCGGTATCTGGCGGGACGAACCAGGTCCGGACTGCCCAGGCGATGCCGTCACGTGTGGTTGGATCCCGAACGACCCGCGAGCCGAGCCAGGCAAGCGCGGTAAGCGCCGTGGCTACGGCCAGGAACGTCGAGTATTTCATGGCGTCAACGTGCTCTTTCCCTGGCTTCTTTACAGGTCGCGGCGAGCCGCGGCGTCTCGGATGTGGTCGGCGGTTCGAGCGGCGATCGCCGAGATCGTCAGCGCGGGGTTCGCCGCTCCCTGTGTCACCATCACGCTGCCGTCGCAGATGAAGAGATTCGGAACATCCCAGCTTCGGCAGTACTGGTCGACCACTGATGTTGACGGATCGGTCCCCATGCAACAGGTCCCTGCGAGGTGGGCGTATCGGTCGACGTAGTGGACCTCGGCAGCGCCGGCGGCTTCAAGAATCTCGAGCGACCGCCGGACACCGGCCCGGATCAATCGCTTGTCATTCTCGAACAAGTTGAAGTGAGCGTAGGCGACCGGAATGCCGTACTGGTCGGTCGCATCGGCGATGCTGACGTAATTGCGCTCGTCCGGCAGTATCTCGCCGAGGACTCCGATCGCACCATAGTGGTTGTACTCCTCCATGCTGTGACGCAGCTCCCAGCCGAACGTCGGAGATTCTTCGTTGATCATGTGTGCCATCGCAATGGGCAGGGGCGAAACGCTCTGGATCGCGTAGCCACGGACGAAGTCGTTGCGCGGGTCGGTCTCGTAGAACTCTTCGGTCTCGGCGCACGCGGGCGGCGCCTTGTACTGCCGGATCATCCCGTCGAAGCGGCCCCAGACGACCTGTCCCGCCTGGGCCATCAGCCGCCTGCCGACCAGTCCACTCGAGTTCGCGAGGCCGTCGGGGAAGCGGGCGGACCGCGAGTTGAGCAGGAGCCGCGGCGTCTCGATCGCGTACCCCGCGACGACGACGAACCGGGCCCTCTGCTGCTCCTCCTGGTCGTGCCCGTCCCGAATGGTCCGATAGTAGCGCACGCCGGTCACGCGGCCGTCGTGGCCGACCGGTACGTCGAAGGCCAGGCAGCCCGCGCGAATCTCGGTCCCGTGGTCGATGGCGTCGGGAAGGTGGCTGACCAGCGTCGAGTGCTTCGACCCTACCTTGCAGCCTTGCAAGCAGAAGCCGCGGAAGATACAGTGCGGGCGCTTGCCGAAAGTGCCGGAGGTGATGCCGATCGGGCCGCCGGGGACGACCGGGATGCCGAGCTCCATGCAGCCGCGAATCAGCACGTGTCCGGCCGTTCCCGATTGCAGCGGCGCGTACGGGTAGCCGTGCGGCTGGCCCCAGGGAAATGGCGACGGCCCGACAACGGGATACTCGCGCTCCATGGCTTCGTAGTATGGCTCAAGGTCTCCGTAGCTCATCGGCCAATCGTCCGCGACCCCGTCCAGCGTCCGCAGCCGGAAGTCGGACGGATGCAGGCGCGGGCAGAAGGCGGCGTAGTGGACGGTGCTCCCGCCAACAGTCTTCCCCGAGTTGTTCGCGCCGAGCTGCAGCGGCTCATTGCCGCCGGTGATCCGCAGGTCGTTCCAGTAGAGCGGGCGGGCGCCGGACTCGTCGCTGACCATGTCGTCCTCAGAGTCCATCCACTGGCCCGCCTCCAAGCAGACGACCGAAAAGCCGTACCGCGCCAGCCGCTGCGCGAGGACGCCGCCGCCCGCACCGGTGCCGACGATGCAGAAGTCAACCGGCTCGTCCGTCGGGTACTCTCGCATTTCGGCGTCGAGCAGCCAGTTTGGAGACAGATTAACGTGAAGTCTCATCCAGCCGCACCTCACGAACCTCCCAGGGTTCGGGATAACCGTGATTCAGGGCAGAGTAGCCGCGCGGATAGGCGGGTCCGCCGAAGCCGATCTCGTCCCAGGAGATCGGGTGGGCGTAGTAGATCGAGCAGACCTGGCGCAGGACGACGTAGATCCAGAAGCGCTGCGCTGGCAGATACTGCCAGGCCGCGCCCGGCGGGCTGCCATCGGCAATCAGCCGCACAACGACATCCTGCTGGTCGTCGGTCAGGTCCACGAACGGCCGACGGAAGTGCGCCTGGGCGGCTTGATCGACGCCGCGCAGACCCAGTCGCCAGGCCTCGTCCTCGGCCGGCATGTTGTCGAAGCGCCAGCCGTCGATGATGCGTCGGAAACAGCGATCGTCGATCCACGGCACGATGGGGATTCGCCGGTCGGGCGGCCGATCCCCCTGCGGCAGGACCCGCTCGACCAGCGCGGTGAGAGTCTGGGCCTCGGCGGGCGAAAAGAAGCGGATCGGCGGCACGTCGTGGATGCGCCGCAGAATCAACTGCCGCGTGGCCTCGTCCCAGTGGTCCTGTTGATTCATCACGTTGTAACCGGCGTAGACGACGATCGGTCGCTCGATGGCCGGCGCCGCGATCTCGCGCGGCGATACCGTCAGGTTCTCGGGATGGGGATTCATGACCAGCGCTCCCGACGGAGAATGGCCGCGAGCAGGCCGAGGAAGCCCACGGCACAAAAGAGCAGCGGCGCGAAGAGCGGCGGGCCCATGGTGAAGTTGAATTGGAAGTTGCGGAAGCCACCGGCCATGCGGTGGACCCCGCGCAAGTGGAGATAGGCCCCGAGGAGGCCGTCGAACAACGACACGACCGCCGTGAGAGGCAGGACGGATCGGGCGATGCGCTCGCTAAACGCGGCACCGATACCGGCGGCGATGACGAACGGCGTGATCCAGACTGGCGTCCACATCACGCGCTGGCAGAAGCTGCCGCGCAGGTGCTCGAAAAACGCTTCACCCCCGGCCAGCGCTCCAAAGAACGCGGTCGCAACGGCGAGGAGGCGCTGAAACCGGCCGTACTCGACGTCGCGCCAGAGGCCAGACACTGTCCCGGCTGTCTCCGCGACGAGGCGATCCGCGGCGATCACCGCCATTGAACTCTCCCGGTCGATGGGCTCGAGTCTGTTAGTCGCTCGGGTCGCAGCGCCGAGGCCAGCAGGCCCAGCAGGCCGACGATCAGAAAGAACAGCGGCGCAAAGATCGGCGGCCCCATGGTGATGTTGTAGATCGCCAGGCGAAAGCCGCCCGGCAGTCGCGCGACGCCCTTGAGATGAAGGAAGAAGCCGACGATGCCGTCGACCAGAACGAGCAGCGAGAGCCAGGGGAGGACGGCACGCGCCAACCGCTCACTCACGATGGTGCCGATGCCGGCCAGGACCATCGGCGGGGTGAGCGCGATGGGCGTCCACATCAGCCAGTCGTCGTACGCGCCACGCAGGTGCTGGACGTAGGCTTCCCATCCCGACGCCAGCGCCGCGAACGCGGCCAGCACGCCGAAGGTGCGCCGCAACCGCCCGTGGCTGGCCTCGGAGAGGATGCGACTCGCCTCGCGAGTAACCCCGCGTTCGAGATGCTCCGGCAGAGTCCCTGTCGTGCTCGCCGCGGTGCTCACAACGTTCTCCTCCGTCTCGTCTCGACCGGTCGGGCGGCCTCCCCCTGGCAAGCCTTGCAAGAGCCGTGCCAGCGAGCGACCGGCGCGTCCTCGACGATAGACGACCTCGCTCGGTCGGTGATACACTGTCGCCCAGGCGACGTCGGAGGAGGACAGATGCTCGACGATGGCTTGATTCTGAGCGCGATGCGCGGCGACCAGAGCGTCGCGGCGGTCTGCGCAGCGGCTGGCATCACCGTGGCCCAGTTCCAGCGGGAGCGCGACGCATTCGTGCGCCGACGGCTCCCGCCAGCAGAGCTACGACTGACTGGCGGCGTCGTCGGGTCAGTCGAGATCATGCGCGACCGCGTCGGCGTTCCACACGTGTACGCCGCGGCATCGCTCGACCTCTGGTACGGACTCGGCTTCGCGATGGCGCAGGACCGGCTCTGGCAGATGGACTTCTTTCGGCGCCGGGGTGACGGCCGCCTGGCCGAAGTCCTCGGCGAGTCCTACCTGCACTCGGATGTGGTCCATCGGACGATCGCGCTGGATCGGATCGCGACTCGCGAGGTCGATCTGGTGGACGAACGGACCAGGGCCGCACTCGACGCTTTCGTCGCCGGAATCAACCGCGCGATCGACGCGGCCTCGGCCGAACTGCCGATCGAGTTCGCGATCCTCGGTTATCGGCCGGCTGCCTGGATAGCGCGCGACGTGATTGTCTCGCTTCGTGGGTTCTGGTGGTCGCTCAACGGGCGGCTGCAGAGCATCGTCGCCGGCGAGGCCGCGTCGCACCTGCCGGCAGGACCGCTGCGCGACGCCTTCCTGACGCCGGAGCTGCCGGACGAGCGGATCGTCCCGCCCGGCAGCCCGTATCCCGTGGCTGGCTTCGGTCCGTCCCACCAGACGGGCGCCGGCCGATCGCTCGCCGGGTCGGACGACGGCGCCACCGGCAGCAACAACTGGGCGGTTGGCGCCGGTCGGACGCGCACCGGGGCGGGCGTGCTGGGCAGCGATCCGCATCAGCCGTTCATGCTGCCGTCGAACTGGTACGAGTGTCGCCTGTCCGGGCCGGAGGACGATGCCGCCGGCGCTGCCTGGGCCGGCGCGCCGGGCATCTGGTTCGGCCGCAACCGCCGCATCGCCTGGGGTTTGACGAACAACAACGCCTCGACGCGCGATCTGTACGCCGAGGAGATCGATCCCCACGATCCGTCGCGGTACCGCGATGGCACGGCCTGGCCTCGCTTCGTCGAGCGTATGGTAGAGATCGCGATCCGCGGCCGCGCAGCCGAGCGCCTGGCCATTCGCGAAACCGTGCGCGGCCCCGTCGTCAATCAGATCGTCCCGTCGACGAACGCGCAGGGAGATCCGCCACTCTCGTTGCGCTGGGTCGGCCAGGAGCACCTGGACGACGCGCGAGCGCTGCTGGCGGTCGGCCGGGCCCAGAACTGGCCGCAGTTCCGAGCGGCGCTGGCCGACTGGTCGATTCCGACGTTCAACTGGGGTTTTGCCGACGTCGAGGGACACGTCGGCTACCAGTGCGCGTCGCGCATGCCGCTGCGTGGCCGCGTCGCTCGCGGCTTTCGCGACGCGAACGACGCGCGGGATTCCTGGATCGGCTACATCCCGTACGAGGCGATGCCGCGCCTGGAGAATCCGCCGCGTGGCTTCATCGCCAGCGCGAACAACGCCGCGGCGCCGGACGATTATCCCTACCCGCTGTACGGCGCGCTGGGTTCCGGTGGCCGCGCCATCCGAATCCGCGAGACGATCGAGCAGAGTGACGCGTTCGATCGCGCCGCGTGTGTCGCACTCCAGAACGACACCCTGTCGGTGCGGGCGAGGGAAGTTTGCCCGCATCTGCTCAGGCGACTCCTTCATTCGACCGATCCGGACGTCCAGCTTTTCTGCCGTCAGATCAGCGGATGGGATTATCGTTACGAGACGTCCGGCAGCGCGCCAACCTTCTTCGAGATGTTCTTCAAACACTGGAAGGACCGCGTCGCGTCAGAACGCTTCCCGTCCCATCTGCTGCCGACCGTGACCGGCCAGGGGAGCATTCTCGTGCGCCTGCTCGTCGCAGACGACCTTGAATGGTTCCGAGCCGACAAATCGGCGGTTATCGGCGACTGCGTCCGCCAGGCCGTGGCCGACGTCCGGCGCAACTTTGGAGACGATCCGGATCAGTGGACCTGGGGCGCGGTCCACCGGGCGCACTTTCGGCACCCGCTCTCGAATGAGGCCACCGCCGATCTATTCGACGTCGGCCCGGCGGCGGTCTCGGGTTCGTACGACACCGTCCGTAACACCGGCCTCGGCGCACACCCACTCTTTGGCGCGGAGAGCGGGGCGGAGTACCGGCTCGTCGTCGACCTATCGGATCCCAGTGGGCTCTGGGCGACGCAGAATATCGGTCAGTCCGGGCAGCCGGGCAGCCCGCACTACGCCAATCAGTTCGCGGATTGGGTCCGCGGAGAATACCACCAGCTCCGGTTCGATCGCCGCGCCGTCGAAGCGGAGCAAACCGCGTCGGTGAAGCTGGAACCCGAAGGGTGATAGGGAGTGAGGGAAGGGTCAGGAGGG
>DATLRG010000020.1:0-2479 GCA_035534795.1 Chloroflexota bacterium | reverse complement strand
GGCTCGAGCGCGGGCTGCCCGCGCTCGAGCGAGCGCAGGGCAACCACCGCGTGCCCGACCGCGACGCCGACGTTGCGCAAAGCCGACGAGTCGGTCAGGTCGCGCTGGAGCCGCGAGACCGGCAGCTTCGTCGCGAGGTGGTCGAGCAGCGCGTTGCTCAGACCGAAGTTGGCCTCGGCGTTCTCGAAGTGGATCGGGTTGATCTTGTGCGGCATGGTCGACGACCCCACTTCGCCGCGCACCGGCTTCTGGCGGACGTAGCCCAGCGCGACGTACGACCAGACGTCGCGGCAGAAGTCGATCCCAATAGTATTGAAGCGCAGCAGCGCGTGGAACAGCTCGGCCAGGTAATCGTGCGGCTCGATCTGCGTCGTCAGCGGGTTGAAGGTGAGGCCGAGGCCCTCGACGAAGGCGCGCGCGATCTCGATCCAGGGCGCGTCGGGGTAGGCGACGGCGTGAGCGCTGTAGCTGCCGACGGCGCCGTTGAGCTTGCCGAGGTACTCGGCCTGGCGGACCTGCCGCAGCTGGCGCCGCCAGCGATGGACGAACACGGCGAGCTCCTTGCCCATGGTGGTGGGCGTGGCCGGCTGGCCGTGGGTGTGGGCGAGCATCGGGAGGTCGCGGGTGGTCTCGGCCAGCGTGGCGACGCTGGCGACCACCTGCTCGGCCAGCGGGAGCCACTGCCCGGCGATTCCCTCTTTCAGGGCCAGGCCGTGGGCGAGGTTGTTGATGTCCTCCGAGGTACAGCAGAAGTGGACGAACGGCCGCGCGTCGGTCAGCGACGTGCCCTGGAGGCGCTCCTGGAGGTAGTACTCGACGGCCTTGACGTCGTGCTGCGTCGTCTGCTCGATCGCTTTGATCCGCATCGCCGCGCGCTCGTCGAAGTCGGCGACCCACGATGCCAGCAGGCGCCGCTCGTCGGCCGTGAACGCGCGGACGCAAGGAATCTCCGGCCGCTCGGAGAGCGCCAGCAGCCAGCGGACTTCGACGAGCACCCGGTAGCGGATCAGGGCGTACTCGGAGAAGTAGGCGGCGAGGCCGGCGGTCTGGGCCTGGTAGCGGCCGTCGATGGGAGAGATGGCTTTCAGGGACATATCAGGGCTCGATCCGATGGACTGACAGAGTCACTCCAGCCGGCCGTCCCAGTCCAAAATTTGGCCGGTACCGCGCGCAAACGGCCAGTGCGCCCTCAAGCAGGCGGAGGTACCGCTCATCCGATTGAACGGCAATCGCTTCGTCGCGCAGGTCGGAAGGCACGGGCGGAATAGTACCCGAGTATTCACCCGGTTCCTCGCGCAGCCCAGGCCCTCCAGCAGGATAGGCCCTTTGAAGGTCAGCCTTCTCCCCGTTCGCACCTGCGGGATTGCCTGGTGAGAAGTCGTTCACGCCAACTCCGGGTCGGATTGGATTTGGTCATGGCGCCATCCATCACGACCCAGGTACATGGAGTGCCCGTCGGACAACGAAGAGCGCCTGCCGTCTGCTACATGCTACCAGATATGCGCGTGTGCTGCCAGGTGGCTCGATCGGCTCCGGGTGGCGGGTGGCGCACCGTCCCGATCAGTGGCGAGGCAGCGGGTAGGGTGGGGGCGTCGCGTTGGGCGGCAGCGGGTCACGGTGTGGATCAGGGCTCCACGCGGCGAACGGTCGGAACCTGGTCGAAGTCACGATCGTAGCTGTAGATCTCGGCGAGGCCATCGTCCTCGAGCGAGGCGATGCTGAAGGCATCTTCGAAGTCGAGCGCCGGGTAGGCCGCGTAAAGGTCCAGCGCGCGGAGACAGCGCCGTTTACCCGGGAGCTTGAGACCGCGTAGGTTGAGGATGGGGGTTAGCCGAGCCCGAATGTCGTCGTGGCTGAGATTGTAGTGCGAGCGCGAGGAAAGGACGTAGGTCAGCTCCGCGACGATCAATTCGTTGGTCGTCGCCTCTTCTTCACCCCGCCCAACTCGTTGGAAGAGACCGTAGCACGCGTTCGCCTTGACGTCGTCGTCGCGGGTCAAGTAACGCAGGAAGATGTTGGTGTCGAGAGATCTCATTGATCGCTGGCCTTGCCCCGCGTGCGGTTGGCACGTTCAGCTTTTACCTCTCGAATGATCTCGTCCAAGTCCTCTGGTCTTTTCAGAGGCTTGACCGAGCCATAGGCGGACTCGAGCGTGAAGCTGGCCGGAACAAGGCGGACCTGACCGTTCTCGATGGCGAAGGCGATCTTTTCCCGTGGCTTCACTCCCAGGATTCGCCGAACTTCGGCCGGCACGGTCACCTGGCCGCGCTCAGTGATGGTTGCCAGAATTTCCTTCATGGTGCAACTCCGCTGATCTCGTCCCCGACCGATCGGCTGAGTTCGCGGGAGAAGGCCGACGTGACGAGCATCCGTTGCAATGCATTATAGGCGATGCATTGGAAACGGTCCAATGCCTGCATTTTGCGCACCCGCGCACCCGGGCGAACTGCCCCCCAGTGCATAAACCAGGGAGGTCTTC
>DATLRG010000019.1:0-4550 GCA_035534795.1 Chloroflexota bacterium | reverse complement strand
CGGGCCAAGTTCTTACACACCTCATCCCTCGTTCCCCGCCTGAGAGAACACGAAGACCCAATCGCAAGGCAGCCGGCCAGGGTGCGTTGCACCTGCCCGCCCTCGATGGTATAATGCCCGCGCTTCACTGGCTGGTGGAGTCCCCATCCTCTCTACGCAATGCATGTGCGCACGGAGCGGGGCAACGCGCGGCGCCTCGTTGGATCCGGTGAGCCTCGTCGAGGAGGATTGTTTGCACCCTCGTCTCACGCGCCGGGCTCTGCTCGCGCGCATCGGCGCCGCGCTTTCGGCGACCGGCCTCTTCGTTCAGGGGTGCGGCTCGGCGGCGGCACCACCACCCACCTTCGCCCCCACACCGCTCCCACGACCGACCGTCGCGCCGACGATGACTCCCGCGGTCGCCAGCGCGCCCACGGCCCGCCCGCCCACGCCAACACCAGCGCCGCAGGGCATGACCAGTCCCGATTATGGCATTCAAGTGTTCCTCTGGGGCAGCGGCAGCGCCGAACGCGATCTCGGGCTGGCCAAGGAGGACGGCTTCCGCTGGATCAAGCAGAGCATCGAATGGCGGTACGTCGAGCCCCACGTGAAAGGGACCTACGAGTTCAACGAGCCGGATCGCCTGCTGGGGCTGATCGAGACCGATGGGCTGAAGGTTATCGCCCGCATCGACAACCAGCCGGTCTGGGCGCGCTCGGACAAGGTCTTCCCCGTGGATGGCCCGCCGGACAAGCTGCAGGACTTCGGTGACTTCCTTCACGCGCTGGCCTCGCGCTACAAGGGAAGGATTCAGGCCTACGAGATCTGGAATGAGCCGAACCTGGCCCTGGAGTGGGGCAACAAGTCCCCGGATCCGCAACTCTACGTCCAACTCTTGAAGACTGGTTACGAAGCGATCAAGGCAGCCGATCCGAACGCTCTGATCATTTCGGCTGGCCTGGCGCCGACGACCGCCTCCGGCGCGGTGGCGATGCCCGACCTCCAGTTCCTCCAGGAGATGTACAAGGCGGGCGGGGCGAAGTACTTCGATCTCCTCGGCGCCCACGCCGCCGGCTACAAGGCCCCCCCGGAGATGAGTCCCGACGACGTCGCCAAGAATCCAACGTACAACCACGGCGAAGGGGCGGCCGGGCGCATCTACTGCTTCCGACACGTGGAAGACGTGCGCAAAGTGATGGAGCAAAACGGTGACTCGGCCAGGCGGATCGCGGTGCTCGAGTTCGGTTGGACCACCGACCCCCGGCCGGGCTCGCCCTATCTGTGGCACGCCGTCACCGATCAGCAGCAGGCCGATTACCTGGTTGGTGCGTACACCTGGGCCAAGCAGAACTGGCAGCCCTGGATCGGCGTGATGAGCGCCATCTACATCGCCGCCCCGTACTGGACAAAAGACGATGAGGAGTACTACTGGGCGATCACCAACCCCGACGGGACGGTGCGGCCGGCGTACCGCGCGCTAGCCGCGATGTCCAAATAATCTGGCTGGACGGTGGAGGTCTGAGGTAGGATGAAAGGTACCCTGGCGATCCGTTTGGTATCCCTGTTCGCCACGCTGGCGATGACGTTCGCGAACTTCGGTCCGGTGCTGGCCGCGCCGGCCGCGTCGACCGAGGCAAGCGGAGACCCGCGGTTCTTCTCCCAGACGAACTTTCGCATCGACAACGACAAGTTCTGGGATTACTTCCAGAAGCGCGGCGGCGTCAACAACTTCGGCTATCCGGTCAGCCGAACGTTCACCTTCATGGGCAAGACGGTCCAGTTCTTCCAGCGACGCGTCCTGGAAATCGAGTCGAACGGCGATGTCGGGCAGATGAACATCCTCGACAGCAGCCTGATGCCGTACACCAAGATCAATGGCGCGACGTTCCCGGCCACCGACCCGAACCTGATCAAGACCGCGCCGGCGGTCGGCACGCCGAACTACGCCAACGCGGTCGTCGCCTGGATCCGGAAAGTGGCGCCGAACAGCTTCGGCGGCTTGCCGGTTAACTATTTCAACACGTTCTACAACACCGTCACCCTCGCCATCGCCTTCCCGAATGGCGGCGGCGGCCCCGGCTACATCCCCCTGCTGGACCTGGAAATGTGGGGATTGCCGCTGAGCGGGCCAGCGCAGGATCCGGCCAACCACAACTTCGTCTACCAGCGCTTCCAGCGCGGGGTCATGCACTATGACAACAGCAACCACACGACGCAAGGGCTGCTGCTGGCCGACTACCTGAAGTCGATCATCACCGGCAACAACCTGCCCGCCGACCTCGCGGGGGAGGCGCAAAGCAGCCCGCTGTTCAAGCAGTACAACAACAGCAAGCCGAACGGCCTGAACAACCCCGCGACCTTGCCGAACACGAACCTCTCCAACGCCTTCGAGTCTCAGGCACCGGTCGCGTCCGGGCCGCCGTCGGCGCCGCCGACGACGACCAGCGGTCTCCGCTACGGCTTCCAGGCCAACGTGTACGCCACCGACCAGCAGCGCCTGCTTAACCTGACCAAGGGCGCCGGCTTCGGGTGGATCAAGCAGCAGATTCGCTGGAGCGACCTCGAGCAGAGCAAGGGCAACATCAACTGGGGCATGCTCGACGGGTTCGCGAACATCGCGCACGCGAACGGCGTCGACGTCCTGTTCAGCGTGGTCACCTCGCCGACCTGGGCCCGCTCCGACGGCAAAGTGGACGGCCCGCCGAACAATCTCAACGACCTGGGCGACTTCCTCGCCGCGCTGGCCAGTCGCTACGATGGCAAGGTCCAGGCGTACGAGATCTGGAACGAGCAGAACTTCAGCCGTGAATGGGGCGGCGGCACGATCAACGCCGGCTCCTACGTCGAGCTCCTCAAAGTCGCCTATCATCGGATCAAAGCCGTCGATCCGCACATCATCGTCATCTCCGGCGCGCTCACGCCGACCGGCTACAACGATCCCAACATCGCCATCGACGATTCGATCTACCTGGGCCAGATGGAGCAGTACCAGGGCGGCGTCTTCAAGACCGTCGCCGATGCCGTCGGCGCACACATGGCCGGCTTCAACAACGCGCCACAGGACTGGGTGAACTACCACACGGTGAACACGCCCGGTTACAAGAACGACGGCAGCTTCTACTTCCGACGGATCGATCAGCTCCACGGGATCATGGCGAAGTACGGCGACAATCGGCAGATGTGGCTGACCGAGTACGAGTGGGGCGCCGCCACGCCGCCGGTGCCGGCCGGCTATGAGTGGACGACCGACCTCACCGAAGCCCAGGTGGGCGACTTCCTCGTCCAGAGCATCCAGATGATCCGGCAAAGCCGCCCCTGGGTTGGCGCGGTCTTCATCTGGAACCTCAACTTCCGCGTTTGCTGCGGCGACCCGCACACCAGCGAGACCGCGCTCTTCGGCATCCTCAACGCTGACTGGACACCGCGGTCGATCTATAATAAGCTAGCAGCAATGCCAAAGTAATGGCATTGGGGAAAGGGTGGCTGGGTGCTCGCTGCTTCCAGCGGCGAGCACCCAGCCACCCTTTCCCCGATGCCTGTGAGCAACAGGAACGAGGAACATGGCACTCAGTATCGGAAAGCTGGCCGGTCTGCGCCGACTGGCGGATGACCGCGGCATCTTTTGCATCACCGCGATGGACCAGCGCACGTCCTTGAGAGTCCTGGTCGCCCCGAACGACCCTCAGAGTGTCACGCCTCACCAGATGACCGCGATCAAGATTGACCTCGCCGCGACCCTCAGCCCCCACTCGACGGCGGTGCTGCTCGATCCTCAGTACGGCGCCCCGCAGACCATCGCCGCCGGCGCGCTCGACCCGCACGTCGGGCTGATCGTCACCCTCGAAGCGGACACTCCGAAGAAGGTCGGCGAGGGCATCGTCACGCAGCTCGCCGACGGTTGGAGTGTCGAGAAGCTCGAGCGCATGGGCGGCGACGCGGTCAAGCTGCTCGTCCGCTACCGGCCCGACCTGACCGAGTCCGCGACCGAGAACCGAGCCGTCGTCGAGCGGGTGCGCGAGCAGTGTCGGCGGTGGGACATCCCCTTCGTCCTCGAGACGGTCGCGTATGCCCTGTCGAGCGAGAGCGCGCAGGACTTCGCCAAGAAGAAGCCGCACCTGGTGATCGAGACGGCGCACGCGCTGAGCTCGCTCTGCGACCTGTACAAGGCCGAGTTCCCCGACAACCTCGCCTTCGAGAGCGACCCCGCCGTGCTCGAGCGCCATTGTCGCGAGCTCGATCAGGCCAGCGCGGTCCCCTGGGTCATTCTCAGCGCCGGCGCCAACATCGGACCGTTCGCGCAGATGGTCGAAATCGCCTGCCGGGCCGGCGCCTCCGGCTTCCTGGCTGGCCGCGCGATCTGGAAGGACTACGTCGCCATTGCCAATCCGGCCGAGCGCCGGGACATGCTCGGGACCAAGGCCGTCCACAACCTCGGTATGCTCACGCACGTCGCCTGCCGTGATGCCCTCCCGTGGACTCGCCGGCCGGGCGTGCAACTCACCACTCCAGCCGAGTTTCCACCTGACTGGTATCAATCGTATTAGTGCAGGATCAGGGGAGCAGGTCGGTCC
>DATLRG010000018.1:0-7147 GCA_035534795.1 Chloroflexota bacterium | reverse complement strand
TGGTGGGTGTGAAAAATTGGCCCGCCGGGCCAATTTTTCACACCCACCAGCCACCATTCCCCGCATGGCAAAGTACTAGCCGAGGATTGTATCATGCCGGCGGCGGAGCGACGCCAGGTCGGTGCGCCGCGAGCCACTCGTCGAGGATGATCGCGGCCGCGGCGGCGTCGAGGAGCTCCTTGCGACGGCTCCGCCGGATGCCGAGCTCGATCATCTCGCGCTGCGCTTCCACGGTGGTGAAACGCTCGTCCCAGGTCTCGACTCGCCGGGACAGGTGAGCCCGCAAATAGCGAACGAAGGCGAGGGTCTTCTGCGCCTGCAGACCGATCTGCTCGTCGCCGCTGAAGGGCACCCCGACGACGATCACGTCGGCCTCGTTCTGGTCGGCGATCTGGCCGATCGTGGCCGCGGCGGCCTGATTCGACGTGCGAACGAACACGGTCAGCGGCCGCGCGACGAGGCCCGTGGGATCGCTCACCGCGACGCCGATCCGGCGGTCGCCGACGTCGAGGCCGAGCGCGGTCACTGCTGGCCGGCCGACGAGGTGGTCGGCGTCGCCCCGGTGTCGATCACCACCTGAACGCGGTAGGCGCGCGGCAGCCAGCCTGGCGAAATCGTGACGCGGGTCGGCGCTGCGAGATCGAACAGTCGATCCAGCTCCTGCTCGGCATCCCGCGGCGAGCGCAGCCGAACGTAGGCGGCGACGCGGTCCGTGTTGACGTTCGCAGCGGCGATCGCGCTGATCGGCACGTCGAACGTCGCCGTGGATTGCCCGACCTGGACCGCGGTCGGCGTTCCGACGTGGACGGAGTTGGCGACCGGCACGTAGCCCGCGCGGATCGTCGGGTGCCAGATCTGGGCGGCGAGGTTGTCGAGATCGCGCTGGTTGACGATCTGGGCCTGCACGCGCGACTGCACCTGAACGCTCACGGTCTTGGCCTGGGCGCCGATGGCGTGGTCGAAGGTCTCCTCGATCGGCGTGACCTCGACCGACTCGGGGACCGCGATCTCATCCGTCGCGACGACTCCGGCCAGGCGCTGCTGCGCGATCTGCCGCGAGCTGGCCAGCGCCTGGGCGAGGAGCCTGTGCGTTTCCCAGGCGGTGACGATAGGCTCGCCACCTGGTCCCCCACCCGCGGTCTGATCTTCGTTCACGGCGGTCACCAGCCAGCGCAGCGGCCCGCCCACGACGACGATCTGGCCGCGCAGCACGTTGGCGAAGTCGCCGGGCGCGCTCGCGACGATGGGGATCTCGGCAGTCGCGCCCGGACGGCCGTCGAGGACGACGGACGTCGTCGTTTCAAAGTGGACGCCCGAGAAGGTGCTCAGGTCGGTCCCCCGCGGGACGGTCACCACCTGACTGCTGCGGTTCTCCAGAGTGATGAAGCCCACGGCGCGACCGTCCAACGGGTGATCTTTCGACTCGACCGGCAGCGCCGCCGACGAGTTGACCTCCAGGTAGACGACGCGGCTGGGGAGAGTGCCGTGCGCCGGGTCCGGGCTCGTCGCGTCCGCGTCGGCGGTAATCCGCACCGCGCCGGACAATCGGTCGGTCACCGGTTGGACGTAGACAGTCGCGCGCGGGAGTGCCAGCGCCGCGAACATCACGATCGCGACGACCAGCCCGATCGCGCAGAGCCAGGAGTAGCTGCGCGCCACTGCGCCCGACAGCTCGGCCAGAGTCGTCTCCAGGGGAGTCGGGAGCGGGTCGGGCCCCGGCTCGGCGGAGCGGGGCACCGCCGACAGGGACGAAAGAGCGGGCAGGCCCTCGATCGCGGCCACGCGGCGGAGGCTGCTCCGTCCGGACACGATCGCGAGCGAGAGGGCCTCGCGGCTGGCCGCCCGCAGAAGCAGGCGCATGGAGACCGGGCTGTCCAGGAGTCGGTTCTCGTCGGGAATGACCAGAATGACGCGCCGACTGTCGCTCTCCCCGAATCGGGCGCCGAGCGATGTGGCATCGTCGTCCGGACCGGCGACCAGATAGCGCGCTGATTCTTCGACGGACCGCGAGCGGATGGGGGTCTGCGCAACGGGAAGGGCCATGGGTCATCCTCGACGAGTCGCAGGAAGTCTCTCTGCCTTGATGGACTTTAACAACGTAGTCGAGTATGGAGTCGCTGCCTTAAAAGGCAGGCGAAGGGACGCGGGGTTGGAACCCGGGGGACAGCGCTGGCGGCACTGCTCGCGTCTTCGGGAGTCGAGACTTTAGTCGACCGTCCCTGGACCACCCGACTAAAGTCTCGACTCCCGATGCCGGTCCTCGTCACGTTCGACTCCCACGTCCCCCGGGACTTCAGTCCCCTCGTCCCTTCGCCTGCCTTTCAAGGCAGCGACCACGGCTTGCACACACCAGCTAATGCGCCAGGAGAGTCCGCACCAGCGGCACCACCTGGTCGAGCGCTTCGTTCAGCTTGTCCGGGAACCGGCCGCCGGCCTGGGCGACGTCGGGGCGTCCGCCGCCGCTGCCGCCGATGGCGCCGGCCACTTTTCGGACGAGCTCGCTCGCGTTCACCGCGACCCCGGGCGTCACCATTGCCACCAGGCCCGGCTTGCCGTTGAAGACGCTCCCCAGGACGACGACGCCGCGCCCGGCCCGTTCCCGGAGAATGTCCCCCATTTCGCGCAAGGCTTCCTGGTTTGGCGCCTGGACCGTGGCGGTGATGACCTTGACGCCGTCGACCTTGACTGCCTGGCGGAGCAAGCCCTCGACCTGGCCGGCCGCTAGTTGACGCTGCAGCTGGGCAACGTGCCGGCGCTCTTCCTGTAGTTCTTCTAGCAAGGCTTGTACCCGCTGCTCGGGTTCACCTCCCAGGCGCTTGGCGAGACGGTCGAGCGTCGAGAGTCGCTCGCGCACGACGCGATCGGCCGACTGCCCAACCACCGCGTCGATGCGCCGGACCCCGGCCCCGACGCTCTCTTCCGCGACGATCAGAAAGAAGCCGATGTCGCCGCTGCGCTCCACGTGCGTTCCGCCGCAGAGCTCGCAACTGTAGTCGCCGAGACAGACCATCCGGACCCGCTCGCCGTACTTTTCGCCGAAGAGCGCCATCGCACCCGCGGCGAGCGCCTCCTGGTAGGTCGTGATCGTCGTCTCTTTCGGCAGGTTGCACTGGATCTCCTGGTTCACCCGCCGTTCGATCGCCGCGAGCTCGTCTGGCGAGACCGGCCGAAAGTGGGTGAAGTCGAAGCGCAGACGGTCCGGTGCGACCAGCGACCCGGCCTGCTGGACGTGGGTCCCGAGCGTCTCCCGAAGGGCCTTGTGCAGCAGGTGCGTGGCCGAGTGATTGCGGGCGATGTCGGCCCGGCGCTCGGCTTCGACCGAGGCCTCGACGATATCGCCCGAGAGCAGCGCGCCCTCCACGATCCGCACGCGTTGGACGATCAGGTGCGGCACCGGTCGCTGCGTGTCCAGCACTTCGGCGACGCCGCGCTCGTTCGCGATCTTGCCGGTGTCGCCGACCTGGCCGCCCGATTCGGCATAGAAGGGACTCTCGCGCAGCACGATCTCGCCCTCGTCGCCGAGCTCCATCTTGCCGACGAGCTGTCCGGCGACGATCATTCCGACGATCTGCGAGGTGGCGTCGAGCCGCTCGTATCCCAGAAAGGTGACGTCCAGCGGGAGCTGCGCGTAGGCCTCGGCGCTCTGACGCGGGCCGGCGCCGAACTTCGACGCGGCGCGCGCTTTGGCTCGCTGCTGTTGCATCGCCTGCTCGAAGGCGTCGAGGTCGACCGTCAGGCCGGCCTCCTCCGCCAGCTCGACGGTCAGCTCCATTGGGAAGCCGAAGGTATCGTAGAGCCGGAAGACCTCCTGGCCAGACAGTTGCTGCTGGCCGCTCTCGCGGGCGCCGGCGATCATCTGGTCGAGCACGCTCAGGCCGGCCGTTAGGGTCTGGCTGAAGCGCGTCTCTTCCATCTCGACGACTTTGAGGATGAACTCCTGGCGTTGGCCCAGCTCGCCGTAGGCGCCGGCCATCAGATCGATCACGACCTGGACCGTCTCGATCAGGAAGGGCTGCTGGATGCCCAGCAGTCGCCCGTGCCGAATCGCCCGCCGCAGTACGCGCCGCAGAATGTAGCCGCGACCCTCGTTGCTGGGCAGGACGCCGTCGGCAATCAGGAAGGTGACGGCGCGACTATGGTCCGCGATCACGCGCAGCGAGTAATCGGTCCGTTCGTCGACGCCGTAGGTCACGCCCGCGATGCTGGCGGCGCGCTCGACGATCGGCAGGAACAGGTCCGTCTCGTAGACCGTCCGCTTGCCCTGGAGCAGCAACGTGAGTCGCTCGAGGCCCAGGCCGGTGTCGATGTTCTTGCGGGGCAACGGCGTCGACGCGCCGGTCTGGTCGGTGTAATACTGCATGAAGACCAGGTTCCAGATCTCGAGGAACCGCGCGCACTCGCAGCCGGGCGCGCAGGTCGCCTGGCCGCAGCCGTAGGCCTCGCCACGGTCGTAATAGATCTCCGAGTCGGGACCGTTCGGACCGGTCGGCCCGACCTTCCACCAGTTGTCTTCCAACCGGACGATCCGCTCGGGCGGTACGCCGGCGATCGTCTGCCAGGCGCGGAACGCGGCCTCGTCCGTGGGATAGATGCTGGGATAGAGGCGGTCCGGCTCGAGGCCGACCCGCCTGGTCAAGTACTCCCAGGCGAAAGCGATCGCGCCTTCCTGGAAGTAGTCGCCAACCGAAAAGTTGCCGAGCATCTCGAAGAACGTCAGGTGGCGCTCGTCGCCCACGCGGTCGATGTCGACCGTGCGGAAGCACTTTTGCGCCGACGCCAGCCGCGGCGCCGGCGGGACCGCCTCGCCGAGGAAGTACGGCATCATCTGAATCATTCCCGCGTTGGTCAGCAGCAACGACGGATTGCCCTGCGGCACGAGCGACGAGCTTGGCAGGACGAGATGATTCTTCTCCTGAAAGAACTGAAGAAACGATGCGCGGATCTGATTGCTCGTCATATCGTGAAACCTCAGTGTCGGATGCGCAGGCAATTGCCGCCGTGGACACACGTCTCGGGGATTCACCCCCCGCGTCTCTGCTCCTGTCTTGATCGACTGTAACTCTTCATTCGGAGGTGGAGTCGCCTCCATCAAGGCGGCGACGCTCCCTCCTTCGCGGCTGCTTTCGCGACCGCGTACACTTCCGCGAGGGGCACCCCGGCCTCCTTCGCCAACCGCAGGCAATCCTCGTATTCCGGCGCCGCGACCCGCTCGTCGCCGATTTCCTTCACCTTGACCAGGACGTCTCCCCAGGGCGTCGGAACCTGGGCCTGCCAGCGCCGGCATTTCACGCGGCGCGCCTGGTAGACCCGCACGCCAAGCGTCGAGGTCTCGCGCAGGACCAGCGCGCTGAGCGTGGCGGTCCTCTCGACGGGCGACAGGACCGACAGCTTGACCGCCGGGCGGTCCTTCTTCATCTGGATGGGCGTGAAAAAGACGTCCAGCGCCCCCGCCGCGAGCAAGGACTGCATCGTCGCGCCGAGGATCTCCGGGCGCTCGTCGTCCAGATTCGCCTCGACGACGTCGATCGTATCGGTTTCCCATTCCCGACCGGCGGTCTCGCCCAGCCAGAGCCGCACGACGTTCGCCCAGGGCAGCAGCTTCTGGCCAAAGCCGTATCCGACGCGGCTCAGGCGCAGGTCCGGTTGCTCGAACGTCGCCAGAGTCGCGAGCAACGCGGCGCCGGTGGGCGTCACCAGCTCGGTCGTCGCCGGGCTTGGGCGGAGTGGCGCACCGCGCTTCGCCAGCAAGGCCAGTGTCGCCGGCGCGGGCACGGGCAGCACGCCGTGCGCGGTCTGGACCGTCCCCAAGCCGGTGGGCAGCGATGAGGCGAACACCTGTTCGACGCCGAGCGCCCGCAGGCCCCAGACAACCCCCACGACGTCGACGATGGCGTCAACGGCGCCCACCTCGTGAAAGTGGACCGCGTCGACTGGCACGCCGTGGACGGTCGCCTCCGCCTCGGCCAGCGCGCGAAAGACGCCGCACGCGCGATCCTGGACGACCCGACTCAGGTCGCTCCCGCGGATGATCTGCTCGACGTCCGCGAGGTGTCGCGTCGGCTGCTGGGTGCGGTCGTCGAGCGTCACGTGGACGGCGTGGCCGGCGAGGCCCTGCCGCGTGATCGCCTCGGCCGCCAGGCGGTAGCCGCCGACCGGCAGCCGCTCCACCGCGCCGCGCAGGTCGTCGACGTCGACCCCCAGGTCGACCAGCGCGCCCAGCAGCATGTCGCCGCTGACCCCGGAAAAGCAATCGACGAAGATGACTTTCATCGTACCTTCAGTTTAGGGGCACAAAAAAGACCACCGCCTGACGGTGGTCACGGGTGCCGGCCGGTCAGGCAGGTCAGGTCCGACGCGCGCGCGCCACGCGATTCGCGACCAGCGCCGCGGTCGCCCCGGCGCCCACGCCGTTGTCCACGTTGACGACACTCAAACCCGGCGCGCAGGTCTGGAGCATACTCAGTAAAGCGGCGATACCCTTTCCGCCGACGCCGTAGCCGGTCGAGGTGGGGAGGCCGATCACCGGCACGTCCACCAGCCCTGACACGACCGACGGCAGCGCGCCGTCCATGCCGGCCGCCACCACGATCGCGTCGACGCCGGAGTCCAGCATCGCGCGCAGCGGCTCGAACAGCCGGTGTATGCCGGCGACGCCGACGTCGCTGACGAGCGTGACCACGCAGCCCATTTCCCGCGCGACCACCTGGGCTTCCGTCGCCGCCGGCAAGTCCGACGTACCAGCCGTGATGATGCCGACGCGGCCGCCGTCGGGGGGCCGAAAGCCGGGCCGCCGCAGCACCAGCATGCGGGCGCGTGGCTCGTGCTGCGCCTGATACGACGAGAGCCGGTCGATCAGGCACCGCGCGTCCGTGTCGTCGATGCGGCTGACGATCGCGCGCCCGGTCCGCTCCACGAAGGTGCTGGTCAGCGCGAGGACCTGATCGAAGTCCTTCCCGCTGGCATAGATGATCTCCGGGACGCCGGTCCGCCCCTCGCGGGTCACGTCGGGCCGTGCCTGACCGTTGGCGATGCCGTCGGCGCCATCGGCAGCGCGGCCCGTAACTGCCGCGACCAGATCGTCGAGGGGAGAATGTCCCATCGCAGCATGCTCCTAAGAGACTGTCTCGAAGCCGTTGATTGGACGCCC
>DATLRG010000017.1:0-3136 GCA_035534795.1 Chloroflexota bacterium | reverse complement strand
AAAACCCCCCACGACGATGCAGTTCTCCCCGTGGCTTTACTATAGAATTGACTTCGCGGTGAATCGTGACTAGTATGCTGGAAGTAACGCGCGATACGGGAGGAGAGTCAGCCGTGGCTGTAGCACCACACGTTCCGAAGTTCATCGGCGAGCGCGTCCGCCGCCGCGAAGATCCTCGCTTGATCACTGGCCAGGCGATCTACGTCGACGACGTCCACCTGGTCGGATGCCTCCACATGGCCATCCTGCGCAGCCCCTACCCCAATGCGAAGATCAGCTCGATCGATGCCTCGGCTGCTCGTGGCGCACCGGGCGTCGTCTCTGTCGTCGCCGGTGCCGAGGTCAAGGACCTCTGTGGATTACTGCCCGACCCGGGCACCGTGGCCGATGGCCGTCGGCCGCGGCGCTACCCCCTCGCGACCGATTTCGTGCGATTCGTCGGCGATCCCGTCGCCGCGATCGTGGCCGAGAGCCGCGAAGCGGCGCGCGACGCGCTGGAGCTGGTCCAGGTCGAGTACGATCCCCGGCCGGCCGCGGTGGAGCTGGAAGCCGCGGCACTAAAGGGCGCGCCGAAGGTCTACGAGGAGTACGAGGACAACGTCGCCTACGTCCACCACTATCACGGTGGCGACGTCGAGCAAGCCTTCAAGGACGCCGATCAGGTCGTCAGCGCCCGGATCGTCAACCAGCGTGTCGTCCCGCTGCCGATGGAGCCGCGCTGCATTGCCGCGGAGTATCGAGGGAGCCCCGGCGAGCTGACCGTCTGGGCGTCGAGTCAGATGCCGCACCAGTTGCGCACGCACCTCGCGAAGGTGCTGGAGATCCCAGAAAACCTGGTCCGGGTGATCACGCCGGAGGTCGGCGGTGGCTTCGGGGCCAAGGCGGAGGTTTACCCGGAAGAGGTCCTGGCACCGGCCTTCGCCGTGAAGCTGGGCCGGCCGGTCCGCTGGACCGCCGACCGCCGCGACGACATGGCCGCGATGATCCACGGCCGCGATCAAATCGATTACGTCGATCTGGCGGTCAAGCGAGACGGTCTGGTCCTCGGCATGAAGCTGCGGGTGATTGCTGACCTGGGTAGCTACTTCCAGCTCAACACGGCCGGTGTCCCGACGCTGACGGGCTTGATGGCGTCGGGCCCGTACAAGTTCCCGAATCTCACGGTCGAGACGGTCGGCGTGCTCACCAACAAGGCCCCCACCGCCGCGTATCGTGGCGCGGGGCGCCCGGAAGCCACGTTCCTGCTCGAGCGGATGATGGATATCGTGGCCCACGACCTGAAGCTGGACCCCGCCGACGTTCGCCGCACGAACCTGCTCACACCCGATCAGTTCCCCTACAAGACGCCCACCGATTGCGTCTACGACAGCGGCAACTACCTGCCGACGCTCGAAAAGGCGCTCCAGCTCGCCGACTACACCGGCTTCCGGAAGGAGCAAGCTCATCTGCGCGCGCAGGGGCGGTTGGTCGGCATCGGGCTGTCCAGCTACGTCGAGATCTGCGGCATGGGGCCGTCCAAGCCTGGCATGGGCATGGACATGGGTGGCCTTGGCTGGGAGCAGGCGACAGTGCAGGTGGAGCGGACCGGTAAGGTGACCGTGCTCGCCGGCATCTCGCCGCACGGCCAGGGGCAGGAGACCACGTTCTCCCAGATCATCGCCGATCGGCTCGGCGTCTCGCTCGACGACATCCAGGTCGTCCACGGAGACACGGCGAAGGTCCCGTACGGCGTCGGCACCTACGGCAGCCGGGGCACGGCCGTCGGCGGCGGAGCGCTGGTCATGAGCATCGACCGCGTGAGCGACAAGGTCAAGAAGATCGCCGCGCACCTGCTCGAGGCGGCGCCGGACGATATCGTCTTGCAGAACGGCAAGTGGTCGGTCAAAGGCGTGCCAGAGCGCGGCCTGACCATGGTCAGCGTCGCCGAGGCCGCCTACGACCCCCGTCAGCTCCCGAACGGCATGGAGCCGGGCCTGAGCGCCCAGAGCTTCTTCGAGCCGTCGAACTTCACCTATCCGCACGGCGTCCACGTCTGCATGGTCGAGATCGACCCCGGCACGGCCCGAGTCACCATCCTGCGCTACGTCGCGGTGGATGATTGCGGCACGATCATCAGCCCGATGCTGGTCCACGGCCAGGTCCACGGCGGCATCGCCCAGGGAGCGGCCCAGGCGCTCATGGAAGAGGTCGTCTACGACAATGAGACGGGCCAGTTGATGACCGGCAGTCTGATGGATTACGCCGTCCCGGTTGCCGAGGACCTGCCCAACTTCGAGCTCGATCACACCGTCACGCCGACACCGGTGAATCCGCTGGGCGCCAAGGGCGTCGGCGAGGCCGGTACCATCGGCTCGACGCCCGCGGTCGCCAACGCCGTCGTCGACGCCCTGGGCGTCCGCCACGCGGACATGCCGTTCCGGCCAGAGCGGGTGTGGAAGGTGCTGCGGGAGAAGAAGCAGTAGGGGTGGTGGGCGCGTGGGCGAGGTCCCACGATTCTGCGTGATACCCTTGCGTCTGACGACGGCAGGTTTCCGATTTAGAGTTCCTATCAAAACCTGAGTTTCAGCGCGCGGAGCGCGCTGAAACTCAGGTTTTGATAGTGTTTCTTAGTCGGGTATGGCGTCGGGCGAGGGAGGGGGACGTCGCTGGCTTGAAAGCCAGGCGTAGGGACGAGGGGCTGAAGCCCCCGGGAACGCAGGCGCCAGACGTACCGTCCGAGGGCAGCGGGAGTCGAGACTTTGGTCGGAAGATCCCGGGACGGCCGACTGAAGTCTCGACTCCCGAAGACGCCAGCAGTGCCGCGCGCTATCCTCCGGGGCTTCAGCCCCGCGTCCCTACGCCTGGCTTTCAAGCCAGCGACTCCCTACCCGATTAAACAGTCAAAGCCCATCAAGACAGCCGGGCCTCCGGTCGAAACGACGGGTCTTACGTCACGAACACGCTCAACGGCATGTAGAACGACGCGATCCAGTTTGGCTGATCGACGATTTCGCTGATCTTGAGGTCACCCACCGCGCTGCAGAGCAGATAGGCGTCCTCCGGGCTCAAGCGCTTCTCCCCGGTCAGCCATTCGACCATGTAACGGACCGCCTTCTGTGCATCCTGGTAGAGATCGGGGCCGATGCCCGTCGTGGCG
>DATLRG010000016.1:0-2351 GCA_035534795.1 Chloroflexota bacterium | reverse complement strand
TTCTCAGTATTCTCTTAGAGTGAAGGCTTAGTATCTGCTGTAGGGAGTAGCGAAACCAACGGAGGTTCTCGTGAAGATGAAGCTGACAAGCCTGTGGACAAAGGGACTAGCGATCGCGATCATCGCCGCGGCGCTGTTCGTTGGGTATCATGCGACGGCGGGGACGACCCGCTCGACCGACGCGCAGTCCGTCGCGCCAACCGTCGCGAGCGCGCCGGCGACCGCGACGCCCGGTGCCCGCGCGCGCACCCTGGCGTCGTCGGCGTCGCCGGCTGCCACGGCGACCGCGGTCCCGACGGCGAACTCGCCTGCGCTGGTCGCGGCCACGTCGCCGGCCGCGACGCCCCCGCCCGCCCCGACGCAAAATGGGAGCGCGGTGAGTGATACCGCCAAAAAGGCCATCCAGGACGTGATCCAGAAGGCCAACGACGAGCAGCAGCAGGCCTTCGCCAAGCACGATTCCACGATCATGCGCCAGACGGCGACCAGCAGTTACTACGCCAAGCTGGTACAAACCAACCGCGATCTCGAGAATGGCGGCGTCTCCGCCATCGCACTGGTCAAGATCGAGTGGGGACCGATCAGTCTGTCGGGCGCCGGGCAGGCCCAGGCGACGACCTTCGAGACCTGGCGGACGTCGTACGTCGACGGAACGTCCGATCAGTCGCGCGATCGCAACGTCTACACCCTGGTGCAGAGCAACGGCGCGTGGCAAATCCAGGACGACGCCCACCCGGACGACAGCCTAGACCAGCCGCCGGGTGTCACGGCGCCAGGAATTCCTGGGGAGTCGCCGGCGCCGCCCTTCCCGATCGTGCCGGCGCAACCCGGGGAGTCCCATAACTGGTCGGGCTACTCCACCACCAACGGACCGTTCACCGGCGTGAGCGGCACCTGGACGGTCCCACACCCGACCACGACGACGACCTATGCCAGCGGGGCGACCTGGCTGGGCATCGGCGGCGTGCGCAGCCATGACTTGATCCAGGCCGGCACCGAGGAAACGGAGACCGGCTCGGGCGACGTGCGCTACGATGCCTGGATCGAGCTCCTGCCGCGCCCGTCGCGTCGGGTGGCGCTGGCGGTCAGTCCGGGCGACTCGATCACGGCGTCGATCGCACAACAGAGCGGGGATCAGTGGCAGATCTCGCTGAAGGACAACACCACCGGCAAGAGCTACCAGACGACCGTGCAGTACTCGTCGTCGCTCTCCTCGGCGGAATGGGTCGAAGAGGCGCCGAGCAGCGGGCGGAGCCGCGAGCTGCCGCTCGAGGACTTCGGGACGGTGAAGTTCAGCGCCGCGTCGGCGATCCAGAACGGCAAGTCGATGACGCCGTCGCAGGCCGGTGCCCGCCCGATCAGCATGATCGACTTCGATGGTCAGACGATCGCCAGCCCCTCGAAGCTGAGCAGCGACGGGGGCAGCTTCAGCATCAGCCGGAACGAGGTGTCGCCGCTCGAAGGACTGCCGCAGGGCGAGAGTCGGCTGCCAATGCTGGACCCGGGCGTGTGAGCCGTGGCGAAGCCTCTTGACACGAGCCACGACGTGGTGTAATGTAGCTACACAAGCCTGGAAGCCGGGGGAACGCCATGGATACGCCAAACGAAGCGCCGAAGCGTCGGTCGCAGATCATGCTCGACGATGAACTGTACCACGGTCTGGCCGTCGAGGCGGAGATCCAGGGGCGCTCGATCTCCGCCCTGGTCCGCGAGGCAGTCGCCGCGTGGCTCGAGCCCCGGCGGCCGCGTCGGATTCAGGAGACGCCGTTCTGGTCGCTCGTCGGTCGTGGCCGAAGCGGCCAAACTGGCGCCGAGCCGGTCTCCGACAACGTCGATCGCTACCTCTATCCCGACCCGCACCGCGAACACGCTGACCCGCGGCAGGTGGCGGAGGGCCCCGATTGCCACCGGTCCTCCTAGATACCAGCGCCCTGTTCGCGGCGCTCGACGCCGACGATCCCAACCACCGCCGGGCGCGCGCGTTCCTCGACGACACCCCGGCGGTGTACGTCGTCCCCGAGACGGTGTTCAGCGAGGCGATGACCTTGATCAAGCTCCATCTCGGAGTCGCGTTGGCCGTTGAAACCGGCCGGGCGGTGCTGGCAGGCGGGCCGTTTCGCCTGCACCGCCTCGACCCGGACGACGCGACTGAGACGTGGAGCATCTTCTGCCGCTACGCCGACAAGGAATGGAGCTTCACGGACTGCTCGGTCCTGGCCCTGTCTCGGCGGATGAAGCTGGACCGGGTGTTTGCCTTCGACCATCATTTCGACCAGATGGCCTCGCTCGGTTTGCGTCGGGTGCCCGGACGACGTAACGCAGAATCGGGAGGTGTGTTCGGAGATAGGTAA
>DATLRG010000015.1:0-3050 GCA_035534795.1 Chloroflexota bacterium | reverse complement strand
CGGTCAAGGGTGCAGCGATGGGTGAGGTGTGTGACAGATTGGCCCTTCGGGCCAATCTGTCACACCTCACCCATCGCTGCACCCTTGACCGCCAGACCAGAGTCGACGCATTTCCTCCGACGACGCGAGCAGGTCGTCCAGCGTTCCCGCGGCGTCGACGCGGCCGTCTCGCAGGACGACGAGGTGATCGGCGCGGCGGAGCGCGGCGCGGCGGTGCGAGACGACCAGGCACGTCGCGGTGGTGCGCCCCGAATCCGGCGTGAAGACCCGCTCCCAGAGCGCCCGCTCGGTCTCGACGTCGAGCGCGCTGGAGAGGTCGTCGAACACCAGCAGCTCGGGTTCGCGCACGAACATCCGCGCCGCCGCCGTGCGCTGCGCCTGACCACCGGACAGCCGGACGCCGCGAGTCCCGACGACGGTCTCGAGACCGCGCGGCATCGCCGCCACGTCCTGCTCGAGCACCGCCAGGCGGAGCGCCGTGGCCAGGTCGGCGCGGTCTGCCGGCACGCCCTGCAGGACGTTGTCGCCGAGCGTCTCGCTGAACAGCCGTGGTGCCTGCGGCGTATAGGCGGCGCGCGGCGGCACCAGGAAGTCGGCCGGCTCCGCGACGATGATGCCGTTCCAGCGAATCTCGCCCGCGTCCCGCGGCAGCAGACCCAGCAGGACGCGCAGCAGGGTCGACTTGCCCGAGCCGATCCGGCCGGTGATCACCGTGAACGAGCCCCGCGCCAGGCGGAGGTCGATCTGCTCGATGCCGCGACCGGTTCGCGGGTAGCGGTAGGTCAGCCCCGACACCTCCAGGAGACTGAGCTGGTGCAGCGGGGTCTTGGCGACGTAGGGCACCGTGGGGAGCGCGCCGTGCAGGTAGACCGGGCCGTGGTCGACCAGCGTCTCCCGCGGCGCGTCCTGGAGCAACCGGAGCATGCGCTCGAAGGAGACGCCGGCCTGCTTGTAGCGCGTCAGCACTCGGCTGCCAAAGCGCGGGAAGCCGGCGATCCAGCCGAGATAGCTGGCGAACAGGGCGACGTCGCCGACCGTGAAGGTGCCCGCCCGCAGCGCGCCGGCGACGAGCAGGAGCATCAGGCCGGTGGCGAGCTGGCCGGTGTTCTGATTGAACGAGTCGATCGACTCGCTGAAGAGGTTGTCTTTCAGCGCGGCCACGCGGCGCACCGCGTTGAGTCGACGGAACTCGCCGACGACCGGTTCCTCGGCCGAGGCGACCTTCACCGCCTGCACCGCGCCGAACAGCTCGCCAATGAAGCCGGTGACGCGACTCGTCGCCGCGCGGCTGGCCCGGCGGAACTTCCGAATCGTGCCGCCCAGCGTGTTGACGACCGCCACGGCGATCAGGAGCGGCAGGAGCACGACGAGCGTGAGCAGCGGACTGATCTGGTACATCACCACGGTCGCCACGAGTGCGAAGACGAGCGCCCCGCTGAAGTCGAAGAGGACGTCGATCCAGTTGAAGATCTCCTCCACGTCGTCGCGGAACCGGCTGATTGCCTCGCCCGGCGAATCCGGCAACGCACGCGCGCCCGGTCCGCGCATCAGCCACCCCAGCAAGTTCTTCCGCAGCAGGGCCTGGATCGTGTACATGTACGTGGCGAACAGGACGAACGAGCCCATGAACAGCATCAGCCGGGCGGTGCCGACGACCAGCAGGAGCCCCAGCATCGCCCAGATGTTCAGACCAAACAGCTCCGTCGCTGAGCGCGTGCCGCCGAGGGTGTCGAAGAACGCCTGGGCGACCAGCCCGTTGGCCAGCGGCAGGACGTAGAACGCGGTCCACGCCGCGGTGTTGAGGAGAAACAGTCCCGGTGCGTAGCGCAGCAAGCGCAGGAGCAGGGGAAACGGGCGGACTCGCCCGTCCGCTCCCGTCGCGTGATGCGCTGCGTCGACCGTCCCGATTGCTACCTGGCTACTCATGCCAACGCTTCCTCCAGTCCCGTTTGGAGCAGGTGCGCGAAGCGCGAGCGAGGATCGCGGGCCAGGCGCTCGCGCGCGCCGTGCTCGCGGATGCAGCCGCCCTCCAGGATCATGATCTCGTCGGCGCGCTGGACGGTCGCCAGCCGGTGCGCGATGATCACGCCGGTCCGGTTGTCGAGGAGACGGTCCACGGCGTGCTCGAGCAGGTGCTCGGTGGCGGGGTCCAGCCGCGACGATGCCTCGTCGAGGATGACCAGGCCAGGGTCGCGCAGGAAGACGCGGACGAAGGCCAGGAGCTGCCCCTCGCCCGCCGACAGACCGGCGCCGCCCGCGTCGAGCCGGCTGTCCAGGCCGTCCGGTAGATTCGCGTACCAGGGGTCGAGGCCAAGCTCGTGGATCACCGCCAGGACCCGCTCGTCGGAGATGGAGCGATCGAAGAACGTCAGGTTATCGCGGACCGTCGCCGAGAAGAGCTGGACGTCCTGGGTGACGATCGCGACGCGCTGGCGCAGCTCGTTCAGGCGCGCCGCGCGGGTATCCGCGCCGCCCAGGCGGATCACGCCCGCCGTCGGGTCGTAGAAGCGGAACAGCAGGCGGCTGATCGTCGCCTTGCCGCTGCCGGTGCGCCCGAGCAGCCCCAGCACCGTGCCCGGAGCGAGACGGAACGACAGGTCGCGGAGCACCAGCTCGTCGTCGGCCTCGTCGTCGTAGGCGAACGAGACGTTGTCGAACTCGACCGGCAGGGCGCCACGCGGCAGCGCCACGCCGGGTCCATCCTGGATCCGGGCGCGGATGCGCCGCAGCTCCTGAACGCGCTGGATACTCGCGGTGGCCCGCTGCAGGTCCTGCAACTGGTTGGTGATCTGCTCGAGGGGGCTCTGGAGCATCTGCGTGTACTGGAAGAAGAGGTAGACGGTGCCGATGGTGATCGCGCCCGTGAAGAACAGAGTCGCGCCCATGCCGAGCGTCAGCACGATGCCCACGGTGAACAGCCCCATCGCCAGGAGCCAGGTGATCGATCGCTTGATCAAAGCGATCCGCCCCTTCACGAAGAGGTCGCGCATGCGCTCGTGAAAGCGGCGCATCGCGTGGGCACCGGCGCCGTTTGCCCGGATGTCCTCGAT
>DATLRG010000014.1:0-2169 GCA_035534795.1 Chloroflexota bacterium | reverse complement strand
TTGCCCACCTTCACTGACCCCCCGTAACAGTGTAGCACGGACGCTGCCATCCGTGATAAGGTGATGGCGGGAGGTAGCCTTGAAAGTCAATCATCGCCTGCGCTGTGTTGACTGCGGCCGCGCGGCCGGTCCAGCCGATTGGCGCTGCCCCGCCTGCTCGGGGCGGCTGCTCCTCGAGTGGACCGAGCCGCCGCCAGCGCCGCGGGTCGATGCCAACCGGAACGGCGTCTGGCGTTATCGTCCGCTGCTGCCCTCGGTGCAGCCGACTTCCATCGTCACGCTGGGCGAGGGCGCGTCGCCGGTCGTCTGGATCGACCGCTGGGCGGCGGCGCATCGGTTGGAGCGCGTGGGCGTGAAGCTCGAATGTATCAGTCCCACCGGGTCCTTCAAGGACCGGGGAACGACCACACTGGTGTCCCACGCGCGCGATCTCGGTCTCCAGTCGCTGATCGAAGACTCGTCCGGGAACGCCGGGGCGAGCATCGCGGCGTACGCCGCCCGCGCGGGGATGCCGGCGACAATCTACGTTCCCGCCGCGGCCCCGCCGGCGAAGCGCGCTCAGATCGCCCGCGTTGGCGCGACCATCGTGCCGGTCGACGGTCCGCGCGCGGCCGCCACCGACGCGGCGTTGGCCGAGGTCGCGCGAGCGGGCGCCTACTACGCCGGTCACAACGCGAACCCCTACTTTACCGCCGGCATGGCTACCTTCGCCTACGAGCTGATCGAGGCGTTCGGTGCGGTGCTGCCGACACACCTGGTGATCCCCACCGGTGGCGGGTCGCTCTGCGTTGGCTGCTTCGACGGCTTTCGCCGCTGGTTCGGCGACGCCGAGGCGGCCAGCCAGGCGTGTCCGCGGATCCACGCCGTCCAGAGCGCCGGCTGCGCGCCGCTCGTCGCGGCCTTCGAGCGGGGACTGGACCGCGTTCCGCCGATCGAGCGGCACGCGACCATCGCAGGCGGCATCGAGGTGGAGCGGCCGCCGCGGGGCCGCGAGATTCTGGCGGCCATCCGCGCGACCGGCGGATCGGCCCTGTCGGTCGACGACGACGCGATTCTGCACCAGCGCCGGCTGCTGGCCGAGACCGAGGGCGTCGACGTCGAGCCAACGACCGCTGCGGCGTTCGCGGGCCTCGCGCGCCTGGCTCGCGAGGGGGTCGTTCACGCGGACGAGATGGTGATCGTCGCGGCGACCGGGGCAGGGTGGAAGGATCCTGCGTGAAGCATCCCGAATTTCAGCGAAGCGGTCGGGGGAACGCTCACCATAGAGGCACAGATCTCTGTGCCTCTATGGTGAGCGTTCCACGTGTCGCCGGACCGAAAGAGCGGGATGCTCCATGCCGATCTTGATAATATGGAGGGTTGAATCGTGCCGGTTCTCATGGCGCAATATGGCACCAAACACGGGCACGCCGCTGGAAAGGCGCGCGCGATGCAGAACGATCCGAACGTCAGGTTGGCCGGGATTTACGAGCCGGATCCGGTGGCCCGGGCCGAGGCTGAAGAAAGTGCCGCCTACGCGGGCGTGCGCTGGTTCCGGAGCACCGACGAGCTGCTCGGCGATGCTCCGGTCGTCGCGATCGCCATCGAGGGGCGCAACGACGAGAGTCTGGCCATGGCTCGCGCGGCGATCGACGCCGGCAAGCACCTCTGGTACGACAAGCCGGCTGGCCACGACTGGTCGGCCTTCGAGGACCTGGTGGAACGCGCGCGATCGCGGTCCCTACTGATCCAGATGGGCTACATGTTTCGCTACCACGATGGCTTCCGACGAATCGCGGAGTGGACGAAGTCGGGGGTGCTGGGCGACGTCTTCTCGGTGCGCGCGCACATGTCCACGTCGATCCCGGTCACCGGGCGGAATGGCCGCGAGGTCATCAGTCAGCACCGCGGGGGCATCTTTTACGACCTGGCCGGGCACATGCTCGATCAGGTCACCTGGCTGCTCGGCCGACCCGCGCGGGTCCACGCGTTTTTCCGCAACGACGGCACGCCGACGCTACCACGGTTCGCGGACAACACCCTCGGCGTCTTCGAGTTCGCACGGGCGATGGCGTTTGTCGACATCGCCGCGATGGAGGCGCGCCCGATGGCGCGACGATTCGAAGTGTACGGGACGCGCGGCACCGCGATCCTCGAGCCGTTCGAGCCGGAGCCTCTCCTCCATCTCTG
>DATLRG010000013.1:0-2844 GCA_035534795.1 Chloroflexota bacterium | reverse complement strand
CAACCAGTCCACCCTTTCCGCAAACTGCTCAGTCCCTATCCGGCGTAGCTGCGTCCGCGTCGATCAGCTCGAAGTCTTCGTACACGGTGACGTCGTATCCCAACCGCCCGGAGCGGCTGTGCTCCAGCCCGTTCACCAGGTACCGGATCAGGGTGTCCTTCGGAATCTTGCGGTCGGCGCGTATCTCGACGCGAATGAGGTAGGTGGTCTTAACTAAATTCCTAGCCATCATGCCATCGAATCGCCCAGGTCGCGATTCACGCTTTCAAGAAATCCATGGTATGCTTGCTTTACGACCATGCTGAGATCGACAATCGCAGCAGATCTTACGAGAACTCGACGGCGGGCGCAAGTTGTCAGGCAGGCAAGAACGGCCGGTTGGTTAGCCTGCGCAGCCGCGCGCACGCGGGGGTGGGCGGTTTGACCTTCCTGGACAAGCTTCACGCCGCGATCGACGCCAACGCAACCCTCCTGTGCGTGGGCCTCGACCCGGAATTGGATAAACTACCCGGGCATCTCGCGCCGACCGTCGAGGGAGTTGTCGCGTTCAACCGGTCGATCGTCGAGGCGACTGTCGATCTCGTCTGCGCCTACAAGCCGAACCTCGCATTCTACGAAGCGATGGGACCGGACGGACTGCGCGCCCTCGAAGCGACTTTGAAGGCGATACCAGCGAGGATTCCGGTCATTGGCGACGCGAAGCGTGGCGACGTGGGAAACACCGCGCGCAACTACGCCAGGGCGCTCTTCGACTTCTATGGCTTCGACGCGGTCACGGTCAACCCGTACCTTGGCGCCGATGCCCTCGATCCATTCCTGGACTATGCCGATCGCGGCGTCTTCGTCCTCTGCCGAACGTCGAACCCTGGCGCGGCCGAGCTGCAGGACCTGCTCGTGTCGGAGAGCGGCATCACCTGCCCACTGTACGAGTACGTCGCGTGGCGGACGCGGAGCTGGAACCGAAACGGTAACTGCGGACTGGTCGTCGGGGCAACGGCTCCGGACGAGCTCCGTCGCATCCGCGCCCTGGCGCCCGATCTACCGCTGCTGATCCCCGGAATCGGGTCACAGGGCGGCGATCTCGACGCCGCGGTCGCGGCCCATCGTCCCGAGGCACCGGTGATCATCAGCTCTTCGCGGTCGATCATCTACGCGTCGTCCCACGCGGATTTTGCGATGGCAGCTCGGGCGGCGGCAGAGCGCGTGCGCGACGCGATGGGCGTGCTCAGTCGAGCCTGACGCATGGTCGTCGAATTTCGACTCGGGGACGTCGTCCGACTTCGCAAGCCACACCCCTGTGGAAGCTACGAGTGGCGCGTCGTCCGACTGGGAGCGGACATCGGGCTGCGGTGCCTCACCTGCCAGCACCGCGTTTTGATCGTGCGGAGCGATCTCGAACGACGACTCAAGGCATTCGTCTCCCGCGGTGCGGCCGCGGAGTCGACGGAGGCGACGGACCATGGATAGCGTCATCGCTCGCCCGCCGGCGACCTCGATCTTTCAGAACCGCCCGTTCATGCTCCTGTGGGCAGCGCAGTTCATCTCTCAGACCGCCCAGCAGGCGATCTGGTTCGGGATGATCATCGTCGTCGAGCAGGTGAGCCAATCGAGCGTTCACCTCAGTGTCGCGATTCTCTCGACCATCATTCCCGGCGTGCTGCTCGGGTTGATCGCCGGAGTGGTCGTCGATCGTACCAACAAGAAGACCGTGCTGGTCGTCACCAATTTCCTGCGCGCGGTGGCTGTGCTTGGCTACCTGCTCTATTCACGATCGCTGTACGCGGTGTACGCGGTGAACTTCGTCTTCGTCGGAATCAGCCAGTTCTTCGGTCCGGCCGAGGCATCGTCGATTCCGGCCCTGGTACCGAAGCGCCATCTGGTCACCGCGAATTCGCTGTTCAACCTCACGTTCACGATCTCGGAGTTGGTGGGGATCGTTCTGCTGGCCCCGTGGATCATCAAATTTTTGGGAGCGCCGACGTTGTTCGTGCTGACCGCGGCGATCTACCTCGTCGCGGGGACGCTGACCTCGCTCCTGCCGCCCGGGGTGCCACCCGAACGGCCCCTGTCGACACTCCGGCGCGACACCGTCGTCGCGGTCGCGCGGACCGAGGTCTCCGAGGCGTGGCAGTTCATCACTTTCGATCGGCGGACGTGGTGGGCGATGATTTTTGTCACCCTTGCCTCGACGCTGATCCTGATCCTGGCGATGCTCGCGCCGCGCTACGTCGTCGTCGTCGTGGGCGTTCAACCGGAGGACGCGGTCTACTTGTTCGCGCCAGCGGGCGTGGGCATCCTGACGATGACCCTCGTCATGGAGCGACTCGTTCGACGCTATGGGGAAATGCTGTTGGCGTACGCGGGTGGCATCATCTCAGGCGTCTCGCTGGTCGCGATGGCGTTCCTACCGCGGTTCGGGCCGTTGCTGCACCGCGTCGGGGCCGCGCTGTTCGATGGCTCCGTTCCGCTAGCCGGCCACTCGATCCTGATCCCGCCGCTGATGGTGCTCTCCGCCGGCGTCGGCGTCGGCTTCGCCCTGGCGACGATCCCGTCTCAGAGCGTGTTGATGGAGCGCGCGCCGGTCCAGAGTCGTGGGCGCATCTTCTCGGTGTTGCTGATGATGGGTAACGTCGCCGCGATCGCGCCGCTCGGGTTCCTCGGCGAGCTGGGCGATCTCATCGGCGTCGACACGGTCGTCGGGCTGGTCGGCGCCGCGACGTTTGGGATTACGCTGGCTGGGTTGCGCGAGCGCCGTCTGGTCGCTCCTTCGGCCAAGCCGATCGAACCGGACCTGCCGCTCGCAGAGCTATAGATCTGAGATTGGTTTGGCTGGTTTGCTGAGAC
>DATLRG010000012.1:0-6523 GCA_035534795.1 Chloroflexota bacterium | reverse complement strand
CTGCGTCATCTCGCCCTCAACCTCCTCCGCCAGCAGCAGACCAAGCGTCTGAGCATCCGGGGCAAGCGCCTCAAGGCGGCTTGGGATCATGACTTCCTCCTCCACGTTATTCGAGGAATTTAGATGCGTCGGCCCTGGGTGCTCACCCAGCAACTCTTGACAATCCGTACCCGCCCATGTACGCTAACCGCACACGAAAGAGGGATCGCTTTCATCGATCTTTGACACACTGGGGCCATACTCATGGCGAAGATGACCCAGAGAGAACGCACCCAGCCTGGAAACCGATCATGTGAACACGTCGCCGGCACACGTCGTGCTGACCCGGTGACCAGGCAACGCCGCTACGACCCACGAGCGGCGCAGGAGCAAAGGGATAACCGCATGGACAAGATTTTCGGCTTCTTGTTCGCGAGGCCGTCGTTCACCGAAGGGCTCGCACGCATTTTCGATTTCGGAAACACGCTCACGGAATACAACCGATGCCTCACTCCAGAGCAAGCTGATTACTATGCCCTTCTTGCCGACTGGCGCGTCGTTGGGAACGACATCGGCCGTGCAATCCACGACTTCGACCAGAGCACGGCCCGAGCGAAGTAGGTGAGTCGGAAGAGCAAGGCCCAACGCGACCAACTGACCCTCACTCCACCGCATCGGCCGCCGCAACGAACCCACGCACCACCGCCCGCGCCCAACCCGCAGGCCCCGATGCATATGCTGGAGTTGCACGCCGGTCCCTTGCCACACCCGGATATACTCGAACGGTACAACCACATTATCCCCAACGGCGCCGAACGCATCATTCACATGGCCGAACGACAGTCGGAACACCGGATCGACATGGAAAGGACTGCCCTCAACGCCGATATCCTCCAGTCGCGCCTCGGCCTCGCCGCGGGCTTCCTGCTGTCCACCGGCGTCCTCTTCTTGTCCTATACCCTCGCCGTCCACGGGAACGGCACCGCGGGTGGTCTTCTCGCGGGAACGAACATCACATTGCTGGCCGGCGTCTTCGTTTACGGGACCAAGACTCGCCAACAGGAACGCATCGAGAAGCAAAAGACCCTCACCCAGAGGTGAAGAATCACTTCTTGCTCTCCCATACTCCCATACCGCCGAATGGACGCTACGGCCAGACCTGCAGCATAATCGGCTCGAATCCTATTCCAAAAGGAAACCGTTCTTACCGATTACATCAATGCGGCTATGCGCCACGTCGAGTACGAGGTGCTCGAAGGGGACGAAGGCTAGTTCGATCACATCCCGCGGCTGCAGGGCGTGTGGGCGAGCGAGCAGAGCGTCGAAGAGACACGCGACGAGCTACGCAACGTCCTCGAGGACTGGCTCCTCTACCGCCTGGTGAAGGGGCTAGCCGTTCCACCCGTCGACGGAATCGATCTCATGTCTCTCACGTCCTCGCAGGTTGCCTGATGCCGCGATTCGGCCAATCAGTCGTCGAGGTTTGATCGAAGGTCTCCATAGTCTCGGTTTCGACCCACCTGACCCCGGTGGCAGGCACCAGATTATGCGCAAAGGCGACCTGACGGTGTCGATCCCCAACCCTCGCCGTGGTGACATCAGCGTCAATCTCCTCGCGAGGATACTCCGTGAGGTGGGCATCAGCCGCGAGGAGTGTGAGTCGGTCTAGGACGCCTCTCGATCAGCATCGCCTCGCGGGTGAGAAGAATGGGGATGTCGTTGATGGCGACGCAGATCAACGACATCCCCGTTCTTCTCACCCCGGCCCCACTATTGGCTCCCCGGCCCCATCACCTGGACCCGCTCGTTTCCCGTGTCCGCGACGTAGACAGTGCCCTTCGCATCCACCGCGACCCCGGCGGGCTTTTGGAACTGGCCGGCGCCGGTGCCGAACGTCCCCCACTGCGCCAGTGGCTGGCCCGACGGCGAAATCTTCTGGACGCGGTGGTTGTTTTGATCGGTCACGTAGACGTTCCCCTGCGCGTCGACGGCGATCCCCTCCGGATCGTCGAACTGACCCGGTCCCGCCCCGTGCGCGCCCCACTGCGCTTCGGGCTGACCCGCCGGCGAGAGCTTCTGAATGCGGTCGTTGTTCGAGTCCGCCACGTAGACGTTCCCCTGCCCGTCGACCGCCACCCCATCCGGGTTCTTGAACTGGCCCGGCCCATCGCCCAGGCTACCCCACTGCGCCAGCGGCTGGCCCGACGCCGAGAGTTTCTGGACCCGATCGTTGGTCCGGTCCGCGACGTAGAGGTCTCCCTGCTGATCGACCGCGATCTCGTGCGGGTCCTGAAACTGGCCCGGGCCCGCACCCTTCGCGCCCCACTGCGCCAGCGGCTGGCCCGACGCCGAGAATTTCAGGATGCGATCGTTGCCCGTGTCGGACACGTAGACGTCGCCTTGCGCGTCGAACGCGACGCTGTGCGGCCCCTCGAGCTGTGCCGGTCCATTCCCGGCGGTCCCGAACTGCGCCGCTGGCGCCCCGGAGGTCGTCAGCTTCTGAATGCGGTTGTTCGCCGTGTCCACGACGTAGACGCTCCCGTCGGGAGCGACCGCGACCTCCTCCGGGGCCAGAAAATGCCCGGGCGCGCTGCTCGGCGTTCCCCACTGGTCCAGCGGCTGGCCCGCCGCGGAGAGTTTCTGGATCTGCTGGTTGTCGCGGTCGGCGACGTAGAGGTTGCCCGGACCATCGACCACGATCCCCGAGGGCTCGTCAAACGTGCCCGGGCTGGTCCCGCGCGTCCCCCACTGCGCCTCGGGCTGTCCGGTGGAGGACAGCTTCTGGATGCGGTGATTGTCCGTGTCGGCCACGTACACGTTGCCGTGGGAGTCGAGCGTCACCGCCTCCGGCCCCGCGAGCTGGCCCGGCCCGCTGCCCTCGGTCCCCCAGATCGCAAGGGACTGGCCCCGCGGCGAGAGCTTCTGAATCCGGTTGTTGTCGCGGTCTGCCACGTAGACGTTGCCCTGCTCGTCGACCGCGAGACCGATCGGGTCGTCGAACTGACCGGGCCCCGACCCCTTCGTCCCCCATTGCGCCAGCGGTTGTCCGCTCGCGCTGAGCTCCTGCAGGCGATTGTTCCCCGAATCGGCGACGTAGACGTTGCCCTGCCGATCGAGCGCGATGCCGCTCGGATCGCTGAACTGCCCGGCCGCGTCGCCGGCGGTGCCCCACTGCGCCAACGGTTGCCCCGCTGGCGACAGCTTCTGCACCCGGTTGTTGCCGGAATCCGCGACGAAGATGCTGCCCGACGCATCGACCGCCACGGCCCGCGGATCGAGGAACTGCCCGGGCTTCGCGCCCGGCGTGCCCCACTGGGCGAGGAATTCGCCGGACGACGTCAGCTTCTGGATGCGGTGATTCAGCGAGTCCGCCACGTAGATGTTACCCGGTCCATCCAGCGCGACGCCCATCGGCCGATTGTAGCTGCCGGGGACGGTCTGGTCGCCGGCGAAGATCCGCCACGCACCGGCGGACGCCGCCGCTCCGGCGGCGCCGTGCGTCGCCGTGGGCTGGGCTGCTGGCGCGCTGGCAGCGGCGCTGGCGACCGGGCTCGCGGCCGTCCGGGTGACGGTCAGTCCTGGCGGCGCCGTCGCGGCGGGCGCGGCGACTCCCGCCGATTGCACGGTGGGCGACGGAGCGCTCGCGGCGGGCGCGGGGGCTCTTCCGCGCAGGACCAGGCCGCCGGCGACAACCACCACGAGCAGCACCCCGCCTACCGCGAGCGCCGGCACCAGCGCCAACCGGCGCTGCGCGGCGGATGGCCGCAGCGCGCCCTGGCTGCTGGCGCCGGGCGCGGCACCGAGCGGGGTAGCCGCGGCAAGGGGTCGCGGCGTGAGGGACGCCGCGGCCGGGCCGGCTGTCGCGAGTGCAGGGGCCACATCGCCCACGATGGTCTCGCCGGCCGCCTCGGGCGCACCGCCGTCCGCCTCCTCGTCGAGCGCCCGCAGCATCGCCCCCGCGTTCGGATAGCGCCGCTCGGGGTCTTTGGCCAGACCGATCGCCAGCACGCGCTCGAGACCAGGGGGGATCTCCGGCCGCACACTCTTGATCGGCGGCGGCTCCGCGCTCATCTGCAGGTTCAGCACTTTCCACGGCGTGTCGGCGCTGAAGGGAGGATTGCCCGCCAGCAGCTCGTAGAGGGTAATCGACACGGCGTAGACGTCGGACTGCGGCGTAGCGCGATCGCCCCGGGCCTGCTCCGGCGACATGTAGCGCGGCGTGCCGACGTAGATCGCCGATTGGGTCATGGTCCCGGTGGCTTCCTTGGCGATGCCAAAGTCCATCACCTTGAGGGCCCCGCCGGCGGTCACCATCACGTTCTGCGGCTTGATGTCGCGGTGAACGATGTTGTGCGCGTGCGCCTCGGCGAGCGCCTGGAGCATCTGTCGGACGTAGCCGACCGATTCGTCGATTGGGAGCGCGCCGCGCGTCTGAATCAGGTGCGCCAGCGTGTGACCCTGCACGTACTCCATGATAATGTAGTGGGTCTCGCCAGCCGCGCCGGCGTCGAGGACCCGCACGACGTGGGGGTCCACCAGCGCCTGGGCCACCGTCGCCTCGCGCAGAAAGCGTCGCACGACGTCCGCATCGCGCGTAAAGTGCTCGTGCAGGAGCTTGATCGCGACGACCGTGTTCGTGCGCAGGTCGCGGCCGAGATAGACGTCGGCGAAGCCGCCACTCCCGACGAGCTCCAGGACTCGATAGGTGCCATTGAGCGTGCGGTCGACGATTGGCGTCTTCTCCCCCCTCCACCGTCACCAGGCCAGGAACTCCCGCGAGCGAGCACAGCGGGGGCGTGCATGACTGCCCGAAAGCGTGCGACGTAAAACGCAAAGGACGCCGATCATGATGCCCCGGCCTTGCGATTTGCGCGTTGCGTCTTACATTTTCGCGCAGCGATCCGTAGGCCAGCCTGCCCGGGACACCGCTATCCTACCACGCCGACCGCTCGCGTGGGACCGGGACTTTCGGGGGAGAGGGAGACGTCGTCTGGGCCACGAAGGGCACGAAACGCCGTGAAAAGAGCGCCAAAACCTCGGCAGGCGGACCGTTCCTTTTTCGCGATCTTGTCGCGGCGTTTCGTGCCCTTCGTGGCCCAGACGACGTCTCCGGCGCCCGGTCCATGGGCAGACAGTTTGGGGGTGCGGGGCGTAGGGCGGGGGCGGGGTAGCCGTGAGGTGGGGGCAGCCGGGAACGGGCAGGAGACAAGCTCCCCCGCCGCCGCCCTACCCAACCCCCTGCCCTACGCCGACCCCACCCTCGCGAAACTGCCCACCCCTGAACCCTGCCCCGGGAATTCCCGGGCGTCCGCGCGTGCTCCTACTGTTCCGTAACACCTCTCTAACGCCTCTATTGCAGCCTCATCCCCGCGCGTTGAGCGCTGCCGGACGGTCCAGCCGGGAGGCGGCGTGCCCAGTTTACCCGTGACCAGCCGCGATTCGCCCGGGCATTCTCCTGTTCCAAACGCCGCTCCTCTCCCCTATAATCGCCTCATCCGATCCCGCTTTCCCTGAATAGGAGACCGACCATGTCCACCGACTACGGCTTGCTTCCCACCTCCGTCATCGGCAGTCACGCCATTCCGAGCTGGCTCTGGACCGCCCTCGAGGCGATCGACCAGGGTAAATACGGCCCCACCGACGTCCGCGAGACGTTCGACGACGCCGTCAACGCGGCGATCCTCGACCAGGAGCGCGCCGGCATCGACGTCATCACCGACGGAGAGATGCGCCGCTGGTACTTCGTCCAGAGTTTCTTCAAGCGCTTCGAGGGGCTCGAACCCGTTGGCGTCCTGCGGAAAACCGGCGTCTATGGCTACGACAGCGTGCCCCGCTACCGACCGGTCGAGCGCCTCAAAGTCCCCAGCGGCCTCGGCATCGTCGAGGAGTTCAGCTACCTCCAGGGCCACACGTCCAGCAAGATCAAAGCGACCTGCCCCGGCCCGCTAACGCTGACGATCCACGTCCAGCTCCACGACGACAAAATCTACAAAGACCGCCTCGATCTAGCCTGGGAGATGGCCGGGACGATCAATGCCGAGCTGAAGGCGCTGGTCGCGGCGGGCGCCGAGTTCATCCAGCTCGACGAACCCTCCTTCGCGATCATCCCGGGCGAGACGAGCGAGTGGGTCCGCCTGATCAACGCCGCGCTCGACAGCGTTGCCGCGAAGAAAATCGCCCTGCACGTCTGTTTCGGCAACCTCGCCAGCCGGCCACGCGGCAAGCGCGACTACGGGCGGCTCTTCCCCGCGCTGCTCGACGTCCACTGCGACCAGTTCGTCTTCGAGTTCGCCAACCGTGAGATGAAGGAGGCGAGCATCTGGCAGGACGCCGGCATCGACCGCGAGTTTGGCGCCGGCGTGATCGACGTCAAGTCCTTCTACGTCGAGTCGCCCGACGACGTCGCCGAGCGTGTCCGCACGCTGCTGCGATCCGTCCCCGCCGACAAGCTCTGGCTGACCCCCGACTGCGGCTTCTTCCAGCTCCCGCGCTGGCTCTGCGCCCTGAAGCTGAAGGCCCTGGTCGATGGGGTGAAGATCGTTCG
>DATLRG010000011.1:0-3466 GCA_035534795.1 Chloroflexota bacterium | reverse complement strand
AGCGGTAAATAGCACTCCGGCTGCCTCGGCGGCGACCATCTCCTGGACGACGATCGCCAGGCTTACCGCGGCATGCTCAATACCAGCGCGTTGGCGGTACTCGATCGCCCGAGCCGTCCAAAGCGAGGCCCAACATCGTCGTACCGCTCGATCGAGGGCGTCTTGGCCACGAACATTGAGGAAGGTGTCCTGCTGGCCGGCGAAGGACAGCCCGGGCAGGTCTTCAGCGGTGGCCGAAGAGCGCACGGCGACGGCCGGATCAAGCTGGCCCAGCGCCGCGTACGCCGCGATCAGCGCGTCGCGGATACCCTCTGGCACTGCCGCGCGGTCGAAGAGCTGGGTGATGGCGCTCGCCGCCTGGTCAGCCGCCTGTCGCGATATCGCTTCGAGGATCGGCGCCTCCAGCGCGTTGGCCTCGACAAGCGCGCGATAGGCCGCGGTGGTGAGGTGAAACCCACGCGGCACATTGAACCCGCCCCGCGCCAGTCGTGCCAGAGAGGCCCCCTTCCCGCCGACAAGCTCGAGCGAGGCCGCTGGGTCCGCCAACGCCAGGACGAACGCCCCACTCGCTTGGAGCTCGTTCATGATCCCCTCCGTTGCCTCACGGCTTCTCGGTCAACAGACATGCATCCCAGCGCAACTGGCGTCGGTGATCGGTTGCCGACTGAGCGGACTGATCGACGCTCATCCCGGCTGCGCCGGCTGGAGCGCCATTACCCACCCCCTCACCGCTTCGGCATCGGCCCGATCCAGGGAGTTGGGCGGCGCGCCTAACACCCGCTCCATCGCCTCCATGTAGGCGGCATGGGTCGCCACGATCTCTTCGATGGAGCTCCGCGGGTCTCGCCCGTCCGTCCACGACAACAGCATCCGAGCGTGGGTATCACCCATACCCTGCAAAAGCGCCATGATGACGTCACCAGCCTGGTCGGGAAAAGCCGTCGTGAAGACGCCTTCCCGGAGTCCCTGGCGAACGATCTCGGTCAGCAGCGGCGCACGCTGTTTGACCACCGCCTCGGCCACTCTCTGGCGAACGATGGCATTGCTGTCGGAATACCAGACCCGCAGCGCTTCGACCACATCCTGCTGGTGGGCCAGCCGCAACCGGTCGAGCGCGGAAAGGAAGCCCTGAAGCTTCTGGATTGCCGTCAGATGGGGATCGTAGACGATCGGCACAAGCGGCCTTGTGGACTCTTCCTGGATCCGTTCGATGAGTGCGTCCAGCAGGGCGTCGCGCGAGTCGAAATAGTGATGAAACGCCCCTCCGGAGATTTGCAGGGTGTTCAGAACATCCTGAATCGACAGCTGCTCGTAGCCCTTGGTGAACACCAGTCGCTGAGCCGCGTCCACGATGGCGTTGCGCTTCGAGGCGAATTCCTCTGGTTTGGTGGTACGAGCCATGGCGTCCAACCAATAATATACAGATCGGCTGTTTATTATTGTCGGCGGCGATGGGCTGGCTGTCAATAGCGGACCGACTGTCTCGCGGGGAAACCTGCTAAAGACGAGGCCTGCGCCCTGGACACCCACGGTGGCGTGTCGTATCGGGATGCAGCGACGCGGCGTGGGAAGTGCCACGCCCTTCACCGGCCCGCCAATCGCTCCTTGGCGATCTCGCTGAGCCGGTCCCAGGCCGGCGACGACGCGCCGACCGACGACACGACGAACTTGGCGATGGTCGGGGCCTGGTCCGACCGCTCTCCGCCCTCGACCCTGCCGCGCCGGTTGGTGATCCACCGCTGGGTGCGGTCGGCCAGGGCATCGAGGCGCGGATCGTCCGGAGACCAGTCGAACGCCGCGTCGTACGCGAGGTAGAGGGCACGGAACTCCGGATCGCCGAGCGCGTCGCGCTTGTCGGCGATCCAGATGGCCGCCTCCTTCGGCGAGACCGACTGCATCAGGATCCACATGTCGCGCTCCAGCTGCACCGTGCGCTGGCTCACGCCAATCTCTTGCAGTCGGTCGAGGTAGTCGGCGACGTTCGCCGAGACGAACAACCGGTCGCCAGTGCTGAGCCGGGCGATCCGCCCGCGGGTGCGCCGGAGTTCCTCGGCCCGTTCCTGTAGCTTGCGGTCGATCTCGGCGATCGCCGCGGCGAATCGGTCGGGGTCGGCGGCGACGAGCTCTTTGATGCGGGCGAGCGGCACGCCGGTCTCGGCGAGCGTTTTGATCTTGACCAGCTCGATAGCGTGCTGGGCGCTGTAGCGCCGATAGCCCGACGAGTCGCGCGGTGGCTCCTCCAGCAGGCCGCGCTGGTGGTAATGGCGGATGGCCTTGATCGTCACGCCCGCGTAGGCAGCGAGCTGGCCGATGGTGATCACGTGGGTCGGCCTCCTTTCGTCCAGCTTGCCGCCCAATACGTTGGTGACATGGGCGATTCGCGGGCGCATAGCTTCCTAGCCGGCATGTTCCCTGCGAGTGATGCGACCACCGGCACAGCGATAGTTCGCACGACCGTTCGTGACACCATGATATGAGACGAGAAGGAGGCGCGAATATCCGTTGAATGCCTGGAGCGGCATCCCGGCCGGCGCGAAGAGGCCCTGGCGAATCGGGACAAAGCGCCGCGGCGGGAATGGGAACGAGCCGCCGGAGAACTTCTTAAAGATGCGCTCCTGCCCGTCGTCGAGCGGTTCGTGGGTCACCTTCTCCTCGAGCTGGCCGTCCACGACCTTGACGTCGACGCGCAGTTGATTCGAGCGGTAGGTGCCGGCGTAGGGCGTGAGATCGCCAACCGGGGTCGGCTCCGGGACGAGGTCGGGAACCTCGACGTTCAGGTGGTGACGAAGCAGCCAAAGCAGAATCCGGTCGTGGAGCGCCATCGCCCGCGGATCATTGCCGAAGGCTGCAAAGGCAAGGTCGTGTTCCGGCACGACGGCCAGAAGGGCCACTCCGCCCGGCGATGCTCCGGACATGGAGAGCACGGTCGTTTTTCCAAATGGCACGAGCAACCATCCGAGCCCGATGGGGGGAACGTTCGGGGTTCCCATGTCGTGCGACACCGACTGCATGCGTGCGGTTAACTCCCGCGAGAGAACGTGTTTCCCCGATGGTGATACGCCTTTGCTGAGATGGGTCCGTGCGAAGGCAAGGAGATCACGGATGGTGCCAATCGGCGTACTTCCCGCGGGCGCCCAGGAGTCCGGCAGCATGAACATGTCAGTCCGCCGGGAACCTTTGGTCGCGGGATCGGGGAAGTGGCCAACGGCGGTGCTCCGAAGGATGGCGTCATCGGCCGAGGTGCACGAGTCGTCCATGCCCACCGGTGCGTACACCTCACGCGTGAGGAGGTAGTGGTACGACGCGCCGGTCACGACTTCGAGGAGACGTCCCGCGACGATCATCCCGCCATTCGAGTAGCTGATGTATTCGTCTGGTCCGAAGAGGGCCCCACAGGACTGACCGAGCCCGTCGAGGAAGACCTTCAGGGCATCGCGACCCCTGGCGTCTAGGAGAAACAAGTCCG
>DATLRG010000010.1:0-3019 GCA_035534795.1 Chloroflexota bacterium | reverse complement strand
CATCTTCTCCTTGCTCGTGACCCGCTTGAGCTTGAACCGTCCGTGCCTGTCCTTCGCGCAGATATGCGTAAAGCCCAGGAACTCGAACGTCTCAGGCTTCCGGTCGCCACGCGCCTTGCGTCGTTCGGCGGCGTACCGTCCGAACTCGATCAGCCGCGTCTTGTCCGGATGCAGCTCCAGACCGAATCCCGCGAACCGCTCGCGGAGATCGGCCAGAAACCGCTCAGCGTCCTCACGATGCTGGAAACCCGCCAGGAAGTCGTCAGCGAACCGCACGAGAACAACGTCCCCGCGCGCCTTGCGGCGTCTCCACTGGTCGGCCCACAGGTCGAACACGTAGTGCAGAAAGACGTTTGAGAGCAGCGGCGATACCGATGCTCCCTGCGCCGTTCCGGCCTCCGTATCCGACCATTCCCCATCCTCGATGACGCCTGCTCTGAGCCATTTCTGGATCAGCCGCAGGATCCTCTTGTCCGCGATCCGATGCTCGAGGAACCGCTCCAACCAGCCCTGATCGAGCTGGGTGAAGAACGCCCGGATGTCGAGATCGACAACCCAGTCGCGCTTCCAGCACCGCTCCCGGCAGACCGCGACCGCGTCCACGGGCGAACGCCCGGGACGGTAGCCGTAGGAGTCCTCGTGGAACACCGGCTCCACGCTGGGCTCCAACGCCGTCGCCGCCGCGACCATCGCGACGCGGTCAACGACGTTCGGGATGCCGAGCACCCTGATCCCGCCCTGCTTGCCCTTCTTGGGGATCTCCACTGCCCGGACCGGCCCGGGGTGATACGACCCCGACGACATCCGATTCCACAGCCGGTAGAGGTTCCCCGAGAGGTCCTCTTCGAACTGCTCGATCGTGACGCCGTCGGCCCCAGCCGCTCCGCCATTGCTCTTGACCTTCAGCCACGCATCCCACACCAGTCGCTTGGGGATGTCGTGCGACTTGCCCTTCAGCTTCAACTCACGCACGCGGCTCATCCCTTGCGGTTGGCCGCATCCGCTCGCCTGGACGACCCCGCCCCTTCGCTCCACCCACGCTGCGATACGCGCGAGCTTCACAGCTACTACGGGCGAGTCCGCCAGCGCGCCCGGCGACGGTACTCAACTCCTCGCGGATTCTGCCGCTTGGAGATCTCCCTCTCGCTGCGGAAGGCACCGCAGCGGTGTCCGGGCACGCCTTCACGCGTTCCACAGAAGCGCCTCGGTCGGGATCATGCTGCCTGTATGCCGGACGCCGCCTGGGCAGTAAACGGGCGCCCCCCAGGCTCATCCCAGGACGAAGAAGCAACCCTGGTTTCGACGTCATCTTTCCGGCTTTCGACACGTCAACGGCAGAGGGCTCGCGCCCATCGCTCATCTTCCCGACCCGCACCTGACGCGATCGAGCCGCGCCTTTTCCCACGACGTTCAGCACAACGGTCTTCAGCCAATGCACCTGTGGGCGGTTTGAAGCCTCCCCCCGAAGGGCGGCTCCGGAGGGCCAAACAACCTCCATCGCTTCTACAGCACCGCAGTCAACGGGACCACCATCAACCACTACGTCCTGCCTCCTGCGTTCGCGTTCACAACTTCTCCTTGCCGGTTTATCCCGGCGCTTTCCCCAGTCGTCCATCCCAACGACCCTCCGTTTACCGCCTTTGCCCACACGGACAAGGACGGCGCCGCGGGAGCGGTCCAGATCACTCTCCTGAAGCGCGAGAGCTTCGCTGATTCTCAGGCCCGCCCTCCAGAGCAGCACGATCAGCGCACGGAGGCGATGACCCTCGGCGCGGTCGCCCACCACCGCCATCACGGCGACGATCTCCTCGACCGTCGGCGGGTCGGCCGGATACTGCTCGTCCTTGTTGCGCGGCGGGCGGCCTCGGTGATAGCCAGGCATGGTCGCCGGCGAGCGGCGGTGCCCAGCGGCGTCCAGGAGCACGGATTCCATGAATCCTCCCTTGGTGGTTGGTTGAACATGCGCTGTGCTATTCGAACCCAGCCGCCACTCCTCGTCCGAGCCGTGCGGCAGCCTGCCGCTGATGGCGAGTGATAAGCCTGCCGCTGCCACTGTCACCGACCCCGATGGCCGGGAAGTCGTGCTGCTGGCCCGGATCTGGGAAGACAAGATCACGCGCGACCATCCGGAGCTGGTCGATCACCTCGAAGCGGTGGTGGAGACCGTCGCGGAGCCGGATCACGTCGAGCCGGACGCGCTTCCCGACCGGACGCGGTTCTACCGGCGTGGCGCCGGGCCGAGCCGCTGGCTGATGGCGGTCGTAAGCTATGAGCAACAGCCAGCGCGGATCATCACCGCGCTGGCCAACCGGAAGGATCCCAGGCGATGGAAGCCGTGAACATCCGCATTGGACCGCTGACCTTCGATCACGCCGACTACGACGCCGACGGCGACGTGCTCTATCTGCACGTCGGCCAGCCGCAGCGCGGCGAAGGCGAGGAGACGCCCGAGGGACACGTCCTTCGCTTCGCTCCGGGCACCCAGCAGATCGTTGGCCTGACCGTCATCAACGCGCGACAGGTCCTGACTCGAGACGGGCGCCTCATCGTGACGGTTCCCGAGACGGTCGAGGCCAGCGCCGACGAACTCGCCCCAGCGCTCCAAGCCGCCTGAACCACCGCGAGGTCCTGCAGCCCGCGCGGAGCGGGTGCCGCGCCGAGCAGCGGGGAATGCGCGTCGGGCCAGCAAAGCGGGTCCACGCGTGCTCGTCGGGGAGCCTGCTCGTGGCGTGCGTGACGAGTTCACATGGGTGATCGCCCGCCGGGCCCGGAGCGGACTCGTCCTCGCTTTCGGGCAAGCTCCCGAGCGGTGTCGATTCTGGCTGAACGTTTGACCGCGCAGCTGCTCGCCGGTTCGCCAGCGAACGATCCCGTCGCGGTCGCCGAGCGACTGCTGGCGATCCAAGCCCAGGATATGCGCGGAGCGCGTTTGGCGGTGCGTGCGCGTAGCGACGGTTTGTCGGCCGCCGACGTAGACAAAGCCTTGACCGAGGACCGTTCGCTGCTTGTCACATGGCTC
>DATLRG010000009.1:0-6765 GCA_035534795.1 Chloroflexota bacterium | reverse complement strand
CCGAGCGTCCCTTCGCCCGCCTTGCAAGGCAGCGATTCCATACCCGATTAAAAAGTCAAAGTCCATCTGGCTGCGCTGCGACTTTCGTGCTGGTCGTGGTCCCCAACTTGCCCAGTTCTTCTCAGACAAGTCCGCGGTGAGAGTGACAGGCACGAGCTTGATTTGCTGCGCAAGTCAAGCTCGTGCCTGTCACTCTCACCGCGGACCAACGATTGTGCCGTGCGTCGTTCTCGGGAGGGAGTGCATGGTGAGAACGTTGAAGCGTTCGACCGCCGTCAGCCAGATTTTCGCGCCGGTGGCCGGTCCGGGGCCCGTGCCGGTGACGCTTCGGGTCAACGGGCAGGTCCACCGGTTGGGTCTGGAGCCACGGCGCTCGCTGCTCGACGCGCTCCGGCTGGGTCTCGGGCTGACGGGCGCGAAACGCGTCTGCAACCTCGGGGAGTGCGGAGCGTGTACCGTCCTGATCGACGACGAGCCGATCTACTCGTGTCTGACCCTCGCGCTCGAGTGTCAGGGTCGCGCGGTGACCACGATCGAAGGGTTAGCCGCTGACGGCACGCTCGATCCCGTCCAGGACGCATTCGTAGGCTGCGACGCGGTCCAGTGCGGATTTTGCACGCCGGGCCAGGTGCTCGCCGCCAAAGCGCTCCTGGACGATCACCCCGACCCGACCGACGAGCAGATCCGCCGGGGCATGGCCGGCAACCTCTGCCGGTGTGGAACGTATACGCACATCGTGGAAGCGATTCGAAGCTTGGGTGACGGGCGGTCGGGTGGGCGAGTGGGCGAAGCGGAGAGTGGGCAAGGGGATCAGGCTGACGCTGGGCCAGCCGCGCGTTCTCTTCGCCGTAGCTGCGCTCGCGAGGCAGCCGATCGCCGTTCGCCTGGTCCGGATCTCCCACCGCTGACCCCAGCCTCCCACCTGGGAGGCCGTCGATGACGCGCGTCGTGCGGAGCCGAGCCGACGTCGAGGGGCACGTCTACGAGCGCGCCACGATCTGGTCGGGGACGGTCCTGCCGCCGTGGGGATCTCAGGCAGAGCAGGCGATCGTGGGACGGCCGACGCCGCGCGTAGACGCCACGAGCAAGGTCACCGGCCGTGCGATCTACACCGACGACGTGTACCTGCCGGGGATGCTCTTCGGCAGGGTGCTGCGCAGTCCGCATGCGCACGCGCGGGTCCGCCGGATCGACGTGACCCGCGCGTGCGCGCTGCCGGGCGTTCGGGCGGTGATCTGTCATCGCGACGTTCCGCACCTGACTCTGCCGAACGGGCAGCCATTGTTCGACCGCACCGCGCGCTACTATGGCCAGGCCGTCGCCGCGGTCGCGGCGGATACCGAGGAGCTCGCCGACGAAGCGCTCGGACAGATCTCGGTGTCGTACGAACCGCTCCCCTTCGCCGTCGATCCAGCCGTCTCCGTGCAGAACGGTTCTCCGCTGGTGCAGCCCTGCGGCAATCGGCCGGGCGGCCACAACCCCCGGGTGTACGAGCGCGGAAGCGTGCGGCAAGGCAAGGCCGAAGCGGAGGTGATCGTCGAGCGATCTTGCCGAACCCAGGTCGCGCTCCACCAGTGCTTCGAGCCGCACTGCGCCGTGTGTCGATGGGACGGCGAAGACCTGACGATCTGGACGTCGACCCAGGGCGTGCAAGCGGTCGCCGAGGACGTGGCAGATCTCCTGGGCATCCCGCGCAATCGCGTGCAGGTCATCTCGACGGCGATCGGCGGTGGCTTCGGCAGCAAGCAGTTCGCCGGCGAAGAAGTGCTCGTTCCGGCGCTGCTCGCCGGGCGGACGGGGCGCCCGGTGAAGCTGGCCCTCGATCGGCGCGCCGAGAGCGTCGCGACCGGGCACCGCGAGGCGACGACGCAGCACGTGCGTCTCGGCGCGCGGCGCGACGGCACCCTGACCTTGATCGAGCACAACGTCGTGGCGGGCATCGGCAGCTACGGCGACGAGGCGATGAACGCCGCCGGCCCGGCCGCGGAGCTCTATCGCTGTCCAAACGTGCGGACCGAAGAGACGTCCGTTTACACAAATTTAAGCCCCTCGCGCCCCTTCCGGGGACCGGGATTCACCGAGGGAACCTTCGCGCTCGAAGCGACGATGGACGAGCTGGCGCGCAAGCTGAAGCTGGACCCGCTGGTGCTCCGGCGACGAAACGACGCCGATGTCGACCAGGTCTCCCGCCAGCCATACTCGTCGAAGCCGCTCGACGAGGCGTACTGCCAGGGAGCCGCGGACTTCGGTTGGGAACAGCCGAAGGCACCGCCAAGCCGACCCGGCCGACGCCGCGGGAGGGGCATGGCCAGCGCCATCTGGGGCGGCGGTGGCGGTCCGCCGGCCTACGCCTGGACAAAGGTGAATTCGGACGGCACGGCCGACGTGATTCTCGGCTCGCAGGACATCGGGACCGGTACGCGCACGGCGCTCGCTCAGATCGCCGCCGAGGAGCTGGGGTTCCGCCTCGAAGACGTGCGCGTCGACGAAGGCAGGTCCACGGGCCCATACGCGCCGACGAGCGGCGGTTCGCAGACCGTGGCCACGGTGGGACCGGCTGTGCGCGTGGCGGCGCACGACGCGCGGCAGACGCTGCTGGAGGTCGCGGCCGCGGAGCTGAAACGGCCGCTCGAGGAGCTGGACATCCGCGAGAGCGCCTTCTGTTACGGCGTGGCCGGGGAGAAGCGCGCGCTCGTCCGCGGAATCGTCGGCAAGCTGAGACCCTTCTCGATCATCGGGCACGGCGACCGCGGGCCGAACCCGTGGGGAGTGACCATCCGTACCTTCGGCGCGCAGTTCGCCGAGGTCGAGGTCGACGTCGAGACCGGCGACGTGTTTCTGACCCGCTACGTCGCCGTCCACGACTGCGGCCGGCTGATCAGTCCGCTGCAAGCGCGGAGCCAGGTGGCGGGCGGCGTGACGCAAGGCATTGGGTACGCGCTGACCGAAGAGCAGGTGGTCGACCCACGGACCGGCATCGTGCTGAATCCAAACCTGGAGGACTACCTGATCCCGACGATCGGAGACGTCCCGACCGTCGAGGCGCGGTTCACCGGCGTCGTTGATCAGCTCGACAACCCGCTCGGCGTCAAGGGCCTGGGCGAGCCGCCGATCATTCCGTGCGCGCCGGCCATCGCGAACGCGATCGCCGACGCGATTGGCGTACGTATCGCCGATCTGCCGATCACCCGCGCCAGGATCCTCGATGCCCTACAGCGCGAAAAACCACGGGAGCAGACACGTGCGCGCGTTTGAACACGTCGACGCGACCAGCGCCGAGGAGGCCGTCGAGCTGCTGGGAGCGGACCCCCTTGCTCGGGCGATTGCCGGCGGCACCGACCTGATCCCCGAGATGCGGCTGGGGATTCGGGAGCCGGACCGACTGATCAATCTGAAGAGCATCAAGGGTCTCGACGGCGTGACCGCGGAGGACGGCTGCGTGCGGATCGGTGCGCTGGCGCGATTGGCCGAGGTCGCGCAGCACCCTCTCGTCGCCAATGACCTGTCGATCCTGGTCGAAGCGATCGACCTGGCTGCGTCGCCACAAATCAGGAACGCGGCCACGCTGGGGGGCAGCCTCTGCCAGGAGTCGCGCTGCTGGTACTTTCGCGGACCGTTCCACTGCTGGTTGAAAGGCGGCACCTGCTGCGACGCCGAGCACGGCGACAACCGCTACCAGGCGATCCTCGGCGGCGGACCGTGCTTCACGGTGCAGCCGTCCGATCCGGCCACGGCTCTGGTGGCGCTCGGTGCATGGGCGACGATCGTCGGTCCGCGCGGCGAGCGGTCGGTACCGCTGGAAGAGTTCTTCACCCGCCCCCACGACGACCACCGCGCGCTGACCTGCCTGGGTCAAGATGAGGTCGTGTCCCACGTAGACATTCCCCCGCTCGCAGCGGGCGCGCGGAACGTCTTCCTCAAGGCGATGGAGCGCGCCGAGTTCGGCTTTGCGTTGGCCAGCGTCGCGTGTATCGTCACGGTCGAGCACGATCGGGTGAAGACCGCGCGGATCGTGCTCGGCGGCGTGGCACCGGTGCCCTGGCGGGCGACGGCGGCCGAACGGCTCCTGATCGGGAGCCGCCCCGATCGCCCGGTGATTCAACGGGCCGGCGCCGCCGCGACCGAGGGCGCGCGGCCGCTGTCGACGAACGGCTACAAGGTCGCGCTGGCGCAGGGGCTGGTGCGGCGGGCGATCGAAACGGTGATGACGTAAGAACCGGCAATACTCCCGCGTGGAAACCGTCCATGATAGGTGTGCATTAGAACCTCATCAGGGCCACGAGCCGGCTGTACCTGGCCGGTAGTAAGACCGCAGGCGCAGAGGTACGGTACAACCTATTGGGTGCCCGCCCGAAAACTCCATCGGACGTCGAGCCGGGTCAGGAGGCTGATCGTGACCGTCAAGTTGCGCAAACCGAGCAAGGTCCCGTCGGAGGATGGCCGCGTTCTCCGCTCACCGGAGTCGATGCTCCTCGAGCCGCTTGCGATCAGCGGGCTGTGCGTGACCAAGGACGCGCTGATCGCGGACCCTGCGCGTCTACGTCCCGGCGCTGGTGGACCTCGAAGCCGTCGAGGACGATGCCCGGTTCCTGCTGAACCTCGGTCCCGCCAGGCAGACGGGGGCGCAACCCGAACCCGACTCTGGTCTCCCCTGAGCGTGTGGGTGGAGGGAGGACGTACCGCTGCGGATCCGCCTCAAGCGTCGCGGTGGTAGCCCGAGCGTGGCCGCTCCGGGGCGTCGCCAGCCCACCGGCGCCGAGGAACGGCGCCTGAACCACCGCGCCTTTCTGAAGCTGGCGGATGCGGCCCTCGGGGTCGGGCTGGCCGGCCAGTTCGTCGTGCAGCCGACACCCGCGCTGGCTCAAACGCTGGGCGACCCGAACGCGACGGTCACGGGCAACCTGACCATCCGAAGCGGGAGTGTCGGCATCGGGACCTCAACCCCGCTGAGCACGCGGGACGTCCGAGGGACCGTGTGTGTCGGAAATGGGGGGACCATTCGGATCGCGGACGCCAACGGCACCCCCCCCCTTGAGTTTGACAACCGGGTTGGACGCGCTACCACAACCCCACCCTCGAGCCGTGGACGCAACCGAACACCGTGCCTGGCGTCTTCTAGAGCGTTGCCGAGATGGTTGGTCGTTATTTTCGCGAGTCGGGCCGCGACGCTCGTTTCAGACCAGTCCGTCGATCTCCTGCCGGTACCCTTCGATGAGCGCGAGCGCGCCGTCGGTTGGCGCTGTTTCTTTGGTCCAGCGGCTCGAGAGATCAGCCAGCTCCGCGGTCAGCGAGGGGTTGTCGCGGCGTTCGACGAAGCGTCGGACGATCGCCAGCCGGCCGCGCTGAGCGTTGGCGTCGAAGTCGTCGAACTCGTCGACCATGCGCGCGACGTCCTCGGAAAGGTGATCGATGCGCTCGCGCGCCACGGCTTTCCCGTTTTCAGTCGTGAGCTTCTCGACGAAGTCGCGCCGCTTGCCCTCGACCCACGGCGGAATTTTCTCGCGCAGGTAGACGTTCAGATACGCCTCCAGGCTCGTCGCGAGATAGGCGTCCAGGTCTTCGCCGCGCTTCGCGTAGTCCTGCTCCATGCGGTGCATGGTGATGCGGATGTTGCGATAGAACGCGGGAAGACCGATGTTCGCGTCGATGGTATCGGCGTCGTAGAGAGAGAGCGCGGCCGGCGTCGAGGTTGGCAACGGCTTCAGGTGAGCGAGGATGATCTCACGAGCGGCCGCGCAGAATTCGTCGTCGTAGCCGTACTCGCCCAGCAAGGCCGTCGCGATCTGGCCACCGGAATAGTGGTGAACGGTTTCGGTGAGGCCCAGGCGTTCGTAGAGGGCAGTCACCCGGTTCTGGCGCACCGGCGGCAGCTTCGCGTTGATCCAGAAGCCGTCGGCGTCGAGCACGCGTTGGCCGTCGCGCATCAGAATCTCGCCGTCGTACGACTTGGTGACGTCGTGCAGCGTGGCGGCGAACTCGAGCACGCGCAGGTTGCCGTTTTGGCGCGCGGCGATCGTCCGAGCGAGGTTCCGCACGCGCATCACGTGGTCGTAGGTATAGTTGCGCCAGGAAAACCCGACCCAGGTCTGGTCCCACAACTGGTAGGTCTCCCGCACGAGCGCCTCGAGCTCAATCAGGATGGCGCGGTCCCGTGCCGTTAGGACCTCTTGAGTGATTGCCATGAGGTGAGCGTCCTCCTCCCTTGATTTTGACACCGGACTGGTGTGATGAAACGTCCCGGATTCTGGTAACGAAGTTGTCGCGGGGAGACCCCTCTCCTGTCCTTCCCCGACGCGGAGCGAGGAACCAAGGCGGTGGACCGATGCTTCGCACCCGGCCCTCTCATTGCGAGCCACCGCAAGTATACCTGCTCCACGACGATGGCGAACACCCGGGATGAGCCCTGTCCGGCGACGTCAGGTAAACCCCTACAAAAGTTGCAAGTGTTTCCTGACATACAGCCGATTGTTGACCCAGTACAATCCTCCTCGGATGAATAATCCAGCGGTTGGAGATGGGCAGTGACCGCGCCCTCTGCCCATCTCTTACTGACTACGGCCGAAGGGTTGCATCCAGGGCGGTTTTCTCTCGGCACGGATGAGGAACGCGCCTTTCCAAAACTATGAATGGCGAGTTTTGCTCGCCCGGTCTTTTCCCTCTCCCCACACCGAGGGGCGGAATCGTTCGTTGGTTCCGATCCCTTGGTTTTTTTATGTCCTCAAAATGGCGCCGAGACTTCCCCGCCGCTATACTGCAGGTTCAGGG
>DATLRG010000008.1:0-3989 GCA_035534795.1 Chloroflexota bacterium | reverse complement strand
CCAGAGCATCGTGAAGCACCGCGTGGTGGTGAGCGACCGTCGTCTGGGACAACGGCTTCCCAAGCGGTTTCCCGTCGGTTCCCAGGCGTCCGCTTTCGAGGGTGCGCGTGTAGTAGCCCTGGACCATGACGGGCGTGAGCCGACTGAGCTTGACGTGGCCGAGGGCGGGAATTAAGTGGCGATGCACGATCATCTCGTAGCTGCGGCGCGTCTTCGGCTTGTCGACCTTGGTGGCCACGAAGTCTTTCAGCCATTGCTCGAGATACTCGGCGACGGTCTGCTTCGCTGGCTCAACGTACGAGCCGACGTCGAGGTCGTGGAGCATCTTGGTCAAGGTCCGTTCGGCGTCCTTTTTGGTCCCCTTCACCGTCTGAGCGCTGCGCAGATACTGGCCGGTCTTCGGATCCTTGCCAAGCGGAATGCTGACTCGGTAAGCGCCGGAGGGAGGTTCCTCGATGTGCCCACGCATATTTCCTCCTTGCGGACAGGCAAAATACATGGTGTACCGTAATGCTGGCTCGTACCATGAGAGGCGGCGCCAGACGTCTTACCCTGAAACTGGCCGAAGTCTACCACACGGTGGCGTTCGGGGCCATTCGGCGAAGCCCCCAGCGTTTTAGCCAGCACGGATGCCCCGCTCGTTGTCTTCACGTCCGACCACTGCCGAATCCAGAAGTCGTTCCAGTTCGCGTCGCGAGATGCGGATGGTGCGCCCCATTCGGATCGATCGGATGGTCCCGGCGGCGACGGCGGCATACGCTGCGTTCCGTCCGATGCGGAGAACCCGGGCGGCTTCCTCGACCGTGAGGACGGCAGGAAGCTCGTCGGATATCCTCCACCCCCCGGCCCCTCCGTTCTCCGCTTCCGGGCCGGTGTCCGTGGGTCTGGAGCTCGTGGGTTGAACGCGTCTCTTGGTTGTACTCATCAGACTCCTCCAGTGTGACCAGTGATCCATCTTCCATCGTGCCGGATATCCGGTGACTGCCTGGGCGACACGACTGGCAGAGGACCAGCCATACCAACTGTTTGGCTTTCCGCAGACGGTGTTCTATCCGACGGCCAGGACTGTCGGTCGTGAAACGCGGCGTGTGGCTCGCGCCAGATTCGCCCGAGCAAACCGGCATGACTCTCGCGGTCAGAAGAGACGCGCCACTCGGTGGTGAGCAGAGCCCGGATCGGCAACGGCCGTCCGATCGCGGCGTACTGAGCAGCGCGGGCCAGCCGCTCCTCGGCGGCGTTATCGACCGCGACCACCAGAATCGTCGGAAAGCCGACGTAGTCCCGCCGGTAGCGCCCGCTGTCGCGGTAATCGTAGTACGCGCTGAACTTGGTCAGGAGAGCGCGCTCGCCCATCGTGCCGCGGTCGTACTCGAGAAAGAAACCGTAACCCTGCTGGCCGTGACAATAGAGGCCATAGCCATCGGGTCGTACCCGACCGCGGGCGCAGGCAGCGGCGTTTCGCCATTCGACGAGTGCGCCACCCTGCCGGCGTGCCGAGGCGATCAGGGCGACGAAGACCGCGTCGGCGCCGAGCGTGTGCGCGAGATGGCTAAGGAGCTGATACCGTCCGCCGACCGGCTCGATCGGCCCGCCGCCAACGAGGCCATTCTCGCGGACGGCCACGGTCAGAGGCAGGCCCTGCCAGGACGCGACCAGGCGAAGACCATCGCGGGTCAGCTCGGCGAGGCCGATCGTCGCTTCCTTCGCGCCGACTTCTCCCGCATCGACGAGGCGGGCAAGGCCGAGCTCGACCAGGTACCGACAGCGATGCCGCGTGACGGCGGGCGTCCAGCCCAGGACGTCGGCCATGGCGCACAGCGGGAGGATCGGGTGATGGCCAATCAGCGCGAGGAGCCGGTGGTCCTCCGGGCTCAGGTACGCGGCAGCGAGGCTGACACGGGCGGCTCCGCCCGTCGCGGGCGGTCGCGTCACGTCATCGCCGACCTGAAGAGGAATGCGCCGCCCGGCAGGGAGAGATTTGCTGGGGTGCAGCGGCGGGCTGGCCGCGCGCGCCGAGGGACCCGGGGCACCTGGTCCGACGTCCGGCCACGGCCCCGCGAGGTCCACCGATGCGGTCTCCCAGGTAGCCACTCGCGCGGCCAATGGATCCGCGCGACCGTCTCGCGCCACGTCGTCGAGCAATTCCCGCCAGGCGCGCGCGCGCTCGGCTCCGGTCGTGGCTACCACGAGGAGGGGGAGAACGTCTCCGAGAATCTGGCGCACGATCAGGAGCCGGCGCAGGGTGTGACGGTACAGGCGCAGGGGAAACGTTCCCCGGTCCGGCACGAGCAAGAACGCACCCCACTCGTCGTCCCATGACAGCGCGGCGTAGGCGGGGAGCGAGACCGAGACGGACCGGTTCGCTCCCCGGCGCTCGCCGCGCCGCCGCCACGGTCTCTCCCAGGCGAGGAGGTTGGGGCGTCCGGGGTGCGACGTGGCCAGGAGTCCCAGCAGCTCGTAGGCGGCGAGGAGGTGCGGGAGGCCGGGAAGCAGCGCCAGCAGATCGGCCGTTCGGAGACGATTTCGGCGCGCCAGGTCACGCCCGTCGATGCCCTGGTCGAGTGCGACCGCGGCCAGCCCGAGGTCCGTGACAAAGAGGAGCCGGGGGGCCGAGCCCGGCCGCAGGGGAACCCGGAGACCGGTGACGAGCTCGGCCTTTGCCAGTCGCGCCAGTGAGCGATACCCGCTCGCGCCGCCGGCCGTGCCCTCGAGCCGCTGGATCAGCCGCGGTGGCACGAGGGGCAGCCGCGCGAGAAGCAGAAGGTTGCGCCGATCCGCCGGGTGGGACCGCAGGACCGCGAGGTTGCGTTCGGCGTCCCACCAGCGCCAGTCCGGGCTCATTCGTCCGCCTCTCCACCGTCGGGTGCTTCCTCGTCGTCCGGCGCATTCGTGGTCTCTTGGACGGGCGGACCCTCCGCTCCGTCGGCGGTCCCGTCGAAGAGGGTTCCCTGGTGGGGCTCGTCCCGCCGGCGTTTTGGCGGCCGATGCTCGTTACGCTTGCGCTTCGGTTCGGTGAGATAGCCCGCGGGCGCCACGGACGCGTCACGAGGCGCACCCCCACCGTCCCAGCCCCGCGCGTGGGCCTCGTCCCGTCGCGCCAGCGCGCTCAATAGGTCGCGTTCGACGTCCTCCCGACGGCGCCCGTAGCGGGTGGCCGACGCGGTGGCGAGCGCGGCCGCGAGCGCAGGATCGCTCGCCGGCGGCGGGTCCAGGTGGACCGAGAACGTCCGGAGGCGCTCGCCCCGGGCCGAGAGCCGCACGTAGCAGCGATGCTCGCCGAGCGCGACCAGATCCTCCTCATCGATCTCGGGCCCCAGCTCGGGGACCAGGTAGCGGGCATCCTCGGCGCTGCAGTGGAAGGCGAACAGCCCGTCGAGATTGGCAAACACCAGCGCACGGAGGGCGCGCTGGTGGGCGCGATCGAGCGCCTCGAGCCGCGCCAGGCTCTGGGTGGCCAGCACGAGGCTCGCGCCAACCTTCGACAATTCGCTCAGGATCGTCTCATAGTCCGCGCCCGCGAGGGTGTGGAACTCGTCGACCAACAGACTGACCGGGCGCCGCTCCCCGGGATCGAGGGCCGCCTGATCGGCGATCGCCAGCGAGACCAGGTTGAGGAGAGTCGCGCCGACGAGGCCGGCGGTGTCCTCGCCGACCGCGTCCTTGGCCGTGCTCACCACGACGACCGCGCCGTCCCGGATCCAGCGCGCGGGATCGATCGTCGAGCGCGGCTGGCCGACGACGAGGCGCGCGGCCTCACTGCCCACCTAGCGCTGGACCTTGGTCTGGACCGGGTTGATGATCTCGAGCTGGAGCCGCCGGTCGAGGGTGTCGAAGTAGCGCGCCCACCAGTCCACGACGTGGCGATCCCGGACGAAGCGGAGCAGTCCCCGGCGAAAGAGCGGGTCGGCGAGAAGCGCTGGGACGTCCAGGATGGTGTGCTGGCGCTCCCGACCCCCGGGCGCGTTGCCGATCGCCTGATTGACTTCATA
>DATLRG010000007.1:0-3703 GCA_035534795.1 Chloroflexota bacterium | reverse complement strand
AGTGGCTGATTCTTGCCGACGCTGCCCAGATTCTTGGCAACAAGCTCTACCTCCTTGGAGGTGGATGGGACGCACTGATTGTCAATACCATTCCAGCCAACCAGGCAATCGCGATCGCCGCATCGTTTCGCGTGCCGTGGGGCGACACGAACCAACCCCACAACGTCGAAATAGAGATCATTAACGAGGACGACCAGGGTCAGCCTCCGCTTCTCCGCTTCGGGGCCCAGCTCGAAGTTGGCCGCCCGCCGGGAACTCCCCCGGGATCAGACCAACGCTCTCAGCTCGCGGTAAACAGCGTGCTCACCTTTCGTAGTCCGGGGAATTACGCGGTGGTGGTCCGCGTCGAAGGCGAGCAAGGTAAGAAGCTCCCCTTCCGAGTCATTCCCGGCCCCCTATTCAGCACGGCGTCGGTCCCTCCCAGTTAAGGCTAGCGTCCGATCACCCCGCCACCTCCAAACAGTACGCCGCCGTCTCGACCATCGCGCTGTCCAGGACGCCGTAGCCCAGGTCCGCGAAGGCGGTGACCCGCGCCTCGCCGAGTAGGATCTCCTCGCGCCACTTCTTGAACGACGTCAGGAAGAAGCCGGTCCGCGAGGTGATCGCGCCGAGCATGCCTCCAGGGGTGAGTCGCCCGAGCCAGCGCTCGACGAACGCGGCGTAGACGTCATTCTTCGTCCGCGGATAAGCGCGCTCGACGTACCCTTTCGCCCGACCGCTTCCCTCGCCAAAGGGCGGATTCATCAGCGCCACGTCGTAGCACTGCCGGCACAGGTCGACGAACGCGAAGCCTTGCGCCGCGTCGTCGCGGAAGAGCCGCCGGCGCGTCGCGCTGCCGGCGCTCGCTCGGCTCGCGTAGTTCCGAAGCGCTTCCAGCAGCAACGACTCGGCTCGCTCCCAGAAGGAACGCTCCTCCTCGTCGCGGGCGAGATCCAGCACCATTTGTCGCGCGAACTGGCCATCCTGATAGAAGGTCATCTGGACCGGAGGCTGGTTGAACGCTTCGCGGCGCGCCTCCCCGACCGCCTCGGCAATCTCCTCCTCGATCTTGAGCAGCGATCCCGCCTCGCCGGCCAGCCGCATGCGGTCCCAGATCGTCGAGACCAGATCGCGAAGCCGAGAATCGATGTCCTTCAGATATTCATCCAGCATGTCCGGCTCGCCGGGCATCGGCTCGGCGCACACAACGTTGCTCCGGGTAATTGGTGGTCTCTCGGCGCCCTTGATCCCAAGCCGCTGGTAGCTTCGCTGCGCGCGCAGCCAGAGGGCGAGGCCGGCGATCTGGCAGGCGCGCGGATCGATCTCGATGCCGTGCAGGTTGTGGCGCAAGATGAGTCCGGGTATGGCGCGCCCAAGCTGATCAAGTTCGGAGTAGTCCTCGCGGAGCGTCCGCCCGCTGGTCTCCCACGCCGGGCTGTTGTCGTCGGCCCAGGCCTCCTCATAGATCGCCTCCAGCAAGTCGAAGGCGTAGAGGAGGAAGTGTCCCGAGCCACACGCCGGGTCGAGGATTTTCAGGTCGCGCGGGTCCTTCTTCGCGCGATAGGGAACGTGCTCGACCTCCGGGTCCCGTCCTTCCGTTTTCTGGTAAGGAAGCGGTGGCGAGTCACCCGGCCCGAGGAAAAGGGTGTGCATACGCCGGACGAGGTAGCGGCAGTCGTCGACGAGACGGGTGTTGCCCTGCCGCATCTCGTACCAGATTCGGCCGAGCGTGTTATCGGTCAGGAACTCGACGACGTAGCGCGGCGTGAAGAACTGGTTCCGCACCGCTAGCTCGCGGCTGTTGCGCGGCGCCGACGACGCCTCGCGCATCTTCTTGCGCTCGGCCGGGTCGTTGTAATACTGGTAGACCCAGCCGATCGCTTCGTCCTGCCTCCAGATCTGAGCGAGGTCCGGCGCGTTCACGAGCGCCAGGACGTCCTCGAGGCAACGCTCGCTCGGGAAGACGTGCGATTCCGGCGTGCCCCGATCGAAGAGCAGCGGCAGATCCTGGGCAATCTCGTCAAAGAGGCACTCCAGATAGGCGCGGTACGTTTCCACCCGGCTACCCAGCGCGCCGTTGGCGATTCGCTCGTAGAGCAGAAAGCCATCCGAGGCCAGGCCCTGGCCAACCGACGGCACGATCAGGTCACGCTCCTCGGCCATGCGCAATGCCACGAGCCGGTTGAACGTCATGAAGCCGATCTCGCGAACGAGTCGATCGTACGCCGCCTGGCGGCGGCGGCTCTCGGCACCGCTTTCCAGGGCGATGAAATGATCGAGTAAGTCGCGCAGCTCGGCGCCGGCGGCGCGCTCGCTTTCGGAAAGTCCAGCGATCCCGTCCAGGTCCAGGACAGTGCCGTCCTCCTGGAATCCCAGCCGCCGGAGCTGGTCGGCGACGTCGGCACGCAGCCGCTCGCGGGCCTGGCCAACCATGCGAGCCAGCGCGTTCCGGGTTTGACGGTCGAAGCCCTGGCTCCCACCGCGCTCCGAGGTCGCTTGCGCGCCGATTCGTGTACTCATGATCGACCCACCCGAATCCGCACCGGCCCGCTCGCGGCAAGCGCGCTGGCGAGCGCAGCGCGGACCGTGGCCAGCCAGCGATCGAGATCGTCGTTCGTCGTGATCAGCGCCGGGGTAGCGATGCCAGCCAGATCCACGTCCACCGGCTCTCGGCCATCGCCGTCGGGCTCGAGCCTGGGCGCGCGCCGCGTCACCTCGCGTTGGAGATCTTGAAGCAGGCCCGGCAGCGCGTTGTGCCGGAACAGCAGGAGACGCAGGCACGACGTTTCCTCACCAGCGGCAGGGGAAGGTGGGAACGAGCTCTTCAGCCGATCGGCGATCTCCAGGCGATCGTCGTCGGCCAGGCGGAGCCAATCGGGCGACGCTTCCAGGCTGGCTCGTCCCTTGATCAGGTCGGCTTCGTACACTGCCAGACGCTCCTGGAACGCCCGGGCCGCTCGCTCCCGCACCGTTCGAGCGACTCCCCGAAGGTCGGCGAGCCGGGTATAAAACGTGTCCGAGGCGAGGGCGTCACCCAGCGTGTCACGCTCGCTCATCTCGACCAGTCGTAAGCCGGGAGAGAGCTGCTCGAGATCCTGCGCCTCGCGCACCGCGGCGCGCGCGTCCTGGACGTCTTGCTCGGCTCCGTTGGCGAGCGCCGCGCTCACCTGCTTGGCCCAATCCAGATCGGTCGGAAAGTCGCAGTCCACCGCGCCAAGCAAGGAGATTGCCGCGGCGCCATCCTGCTGGAGGAGATCCCGACCGGTGTCGGCGAGCGCCTGGGCGCGATCGGCGCCGGCAAGTCCAAGCAGTCGGAGCTGAGTGGCAAGTGGCGCCAGCGGCTCCAGGCGGGGCGGGAGGTGTTCGCGGGCGGTACTGCTGATCTGATTCTCCAGCGGCAGGACCGGTAACCCCACGATCGATTCGAGGCGGCTCGCCGCCCGATCGAGCGTCTCTAGCGACGGACGGCTGTCTCGAAGGGCGACGCCGATCCGCCCGAATGCCTGGGTGCTCCGCATCGCCTCGACCGCCGCCGGGCCGGCCGTCTGAACAACGCCACCGGAGGTGTGGAGCATGATCTCACCCGCCAGCAGCAGCGCGGCGAAAGCGTAGCGCGTCGCGTCCTTCGACCAGCCGTAGGGCGCGGCGGCGAAGATATCCTGGACCGCGTTCCCCTGGAGACGGGTTGTCCCGCGCTGGTCAAGTTGCGCGTGAAACACCCGCA
>DATLRG010000006.1:0-3826 GCA_035534795.1 Chloroflexota bacterium | reverse complement strand
TGGATGTGCTGCGCACAGCCAGCACATCCAGCACATCCCTGGACTGCTCACCCTGGCTTTACTTCAGGCAAGCCGCGGGGCGCTGCGACGGCGCGGGAAGACTGAGCGCACTGCCAGCGCGACGAGCGCCGGCGGAAGCAGCAGCCAGGAGCCGCGTCTCCCGCGGTCGCGGCGGGCCGTGGGCGGGTTCGTGCCCGCTTGCGCCAGGTTGGCCAGCAGATCCTGACGCTGGGCCTGGAGCGCGACGAGCTGGATGTCGTGAAGGTCGGACCCGAACCCGTAGCGGCGGAACATACGATCGTCGGTGCGGATCCGTTCGATCTGGGCGTCGAGATCTCGCACTTCAGTGCGCAGGCGCGCACGAGTCACGCGCAGATTCTCTTCGGTCACGACAATCACCTCGGCAACAACGACTCCTGACCGTCGAGGTATCCCGTACGGTCGGATGAGCGGGTCCCGCGCGCGTTCGCCAGCATCGGCGAATGGCAACGTTGCCGGGGTCGGGAAATCTGGCCAAACGGAAAAGCAGCGCCCAGCCCAATTCGTTCGCGGTGCGCGGATTATAGCATCATCCATTGGCGCGCTACAATCCGAAACATCAGTTCTCAAAGAATTGTTTGCCCAACGGCTGACAGAATTAGATCGGTCGCGAGCTGGCCGGTGCGGTTCTCGTGATCTCGAATCGCATTCACTTCGACGACTTCCATCGAGGCCAGGAGTCCGCTCTGCGCGACGGTTTCGAGCGCGAGGTGGGCCTCGCGGATGGTGATGCCCCCCGACACCGGCGTGCCGACGCCCGGCGCGAAAAGCGGATCGACCACGTCCAGGTCGAAGCTCAGATGCAGTGACCCCGCCGGCGGCTTGAGGTGGTCCAGCGCGCGTTGGATGACGTCGTAAATGCCAAGCTTGTCGACGTCGGCGATGGTGAAGACACGGATCCCCAGTCGGCGGATTCGCTCCTGCTCGCCGGGATCGAGGCTGCGGACGCCGACGAGAGCGACGTGTTCCGGCGCGATGCAGCGGTGCTCCCAATCCAATCCGGCGAAGAGGTCGGGAGCCTGGCCCAGGGCGACCGCGAGCGGCATACCATGCACGTTGCCGCTCGGCGTTGTCGTCGGGGTGTTGAGGTCGCCGTGGGCGTCGAGCCAGAGCACCCGCGCCGCGGGGAGCTGATCGAGCACACCGGCCAGCGATCCCACGGCCAGCGAGTGGTCGCCGCCGAGGATCAAGGGCATGGCCGCACGCCGGAGGCTTGCGCCGACGTTGACGCGGAGCTCCCGACACACCGCGGCGACTGTCTCGGCGAAGCGCGCGCGGGGGCTGCCTTCCTCGACGGACTCGGCGACCGGAGCGGCCAGATTGCCCGCGTCTGCCACCTCGTGACCCAGCGCGCGGAGGCGCGGGACCAGGCCGGCGTGGCGCATCGCCGACGGCCCCACGTCCACGCCCCGCAGCCCGGCACCTAAGTCGAGGGGGACGCCAACGACCTCGATCCGTCGTTTCTCGCTCATGCGCGTCCAGGCGCGGTCATTTGAGCAGCGAGTAAGCCGTCGGCTTCATCAGCGTCGACGTGACTCGCGCCACGATCGGACCGCTTTCTTCGGATTTTGCCCGAACCGCTTGCCATTCCGGGTCAGAGGAGAACGCGTTCCACGCGCGCTCGCGGTGCGCCATGTCCTCCCAGGCGAGGACGTAGGTCAGGCGGTTACTGACCCCGATCACATCTTCCCAGAAGGCGACTTGCTTGATCCCGTGGCGCTCGAAGATGCGGAGGGTATGGTCCTGGAACCGCTGGTGAAGGGCGCCCAGGCGACCGGGGCAGGTCTCGTAGATGCGTAGCTCGTAGATCATCGAATCTCCTCCGACATTGTAGCCAGAGTATACCTGGACGGTCTCCCTGGCGTCCAGCATTCTGGCGCCGGTGTTGTCGATTCGACAATGGCCTGTGTGGTATAATCGGCCGCGACGTGAGGGCGGGTTCGGATCCCTCGCCCCCGAAACCCCGCTCGGAGGAGGACGGCCGTTGTACCCTCGGGATCTCCGCTACACCAAGGACCACGAGTGGATCCGCGTCGAAGGCACGCGCGGCGTGGTCGGGATCACCTACTTTGCTCAGGAGCAGTTGGGCGACGTGGTCTTCGTCGAGTTCCCCAGAGTGGGAGCAGCCCTGGTGCAGGGAAAGCCCTTTGGCGTCGTCGAGTCGGTCAAGACTGCGTCCGATTTGTATGCACCGGCGAACGGCGTCGTGGCCGAGGTGAACGAGAAGCTCGTCGATCAGCCGGAGCTGGTGAACCGGGACCCGTATGGTGAAGGATGGATGATCGTAGCGGATCTCTCCGATCCCTCCCAGGTCAATTCCCTGCTCAGCGCCGAGCAATACGAGGCGCTGCTGCCGAAGTGATCTGTCCCGCCAGCGGTATCGTCGTCGCCGGCGGCGTCAGCCGGCGCCTGGGTCAAGACAAGCGCGCGCTGCGGCTCTTTTCGTCGCGGACCCTCCTCGAAGAGACGGTTGCCAGGGTGGCGACTCTCACCGACGACGTCGTGGTGGTCGTTTCGGGGCAACCCGAACAGTTTGCTGGACTTCCGGCTGCCATCGTCGTGGACCCGCTGCCGGGAGCGGGCCCCTTGAATGCGCTGTGTGCGGGCCTGAGCGCGACGCGGCACGGGTTTGCCCTCACGGTCGCCTGTGACCTTCCGTTCCTCAGCGTGCCACTGTTGCGTAGCTTGCTCGAACAGCCGCGCGACTACGCTGCGCTCGTGCCGCGTCGCGCCGACGGAACGCTCGAGATGCTCCACGCCATTTACCGGAAAACCTGCCTCGGGGCGATCCAGCGTCGCCTGCGAGCGGGGCAATTCAAGCTGTCGGCCCTGGTCGCCGACGTGCCGGCGCGCTTCGTCGACGAAGCGGCGCTGCTTCCCTACGATCCGGAGCTTCGGTCCTTCCTCAACGTCAACACGCCGGCGGACCTGGAGGTCGTCGAGGCGCTGCTGCCGGTACGGGATGTGCCAACATCACTTCCTTTACCGCCGGGTCGCGTTGTCCCGGAGTGAGCACGGCAAAGTCGTCACAGAATAGATATAATGTAAGACGACCCGCGACTTTCTCCAGGAGGCAAGTTGGGAGACGATCAGGCTTCGATCCGGATCGCGGCAATCGCCGACGTTCACTGCTACGACGAGCTCCGTGGCCGTCTGCGTTATGAGCTAGAATCGGTCAACCAGGACGCGGACGCCCTGGTTCTCGCCGGCGATCTGACACTCGACGGGAAGCTAGAAGAGGCAGCGATCCTCGTCGAAGAGTTGCACGGCATTCGGATTCCCATCATCGGCGTACTCGGCAATCATGACTACGAGCGGAACCACGACGCCGCGATCTGCGTGCGCATGCGCGAGGCTGGTGTGGCCATGCTGGATGGCGATACGGTGACGTTGAGCCTGCGCGGGCACACGGTTGGATTCGTCGGGGTGAAAGGCTTCTGCGGCGGCTTCGGCGACCGACTCGTCGCTCCTTTCGGGGAGTACCCACTGAAGTCTTTCGTCCGCGTCGGCCAGACGGAAGCAGAGAAGCTGGATGCCGGCCTGCGGAAGCTGCGCCACGATGCCGAATTGGATCATCTCGTCGCGATCGCCCATTATGCTCCGATTCGGGAGACCGTGGTTGGCGAGTCCCCGGAGCTGTTCGCGTTTCTCGGCAACAGCAGCCTCTGCGATCCCCTCGATCGCTACGAGGTCGACGTCTGCTTCCACGGTCACGCGCACTACGGAACACCGTTTGGTCACACCCCCAAGGGGATTCCGGTGTACAATGTAGCCCGACCGCTCGTCC
>DATLRG010000005.1:0-3812 GCA_035534795.1 Chloroflexota bacterium | reverse complement strand
TTGCGAATCGGCAAAAAGTTCTCGCCAGCATGCAGGCCGAACACGAGCGGTTGCGCGCCGAGTACGATGCCTTCTTGGCCGATCACGGTCACGACGGCTGCGCAGCGGAACTTTCAAAAGTCCAGGAGCGCCTCGCGGCGGTGCGGGCGAAGCTGGACAAGGCTATCGCAGCGGCTCCCACGACCACGATGGACAACCCGGACGTCCTCCCGACCGTGCTGGATCTCGTCGATGAAGCCCGCGCCCTGTGCGACGGGCCGGAGGGGCCGCAGATTGGGTGACGGCGGCCACACGCTTCCACACAGTCTCGACGCGGAGCGGTCTGTGCTCGGTGCCCTGCTCGTTCAGCCGGAGATGTGCGACGACGCGGCGGCGCTGCTCGAGCCGTCCGACTTCTATCGGGACGCGCACGGGCGGATCTTCCGGTGCCTCGTGGCGTTGCGTCAGGCGCACTCGGCGGTCGATTTCGTCACGGTCCGGGAAGCGTTGCTCCGGAGCGGGGAGCTCGACCAGGTCGGCGGCCCGGCCTATCTCGCGTCGCTCACCGACGGACTCCCGCGCGGGATCAACGTGCCGTCCTACGCGGCGATCGTCCGGGAACACGCGATCCTGCGGGGGATTCTTTTCGCCTCGAGTAAGGCGCAGTCGCGCGTCTACGAGGGAGACGAGCCGGCGGCCGCGATCCTCGAGGACGCGTACGCCGATCTGCACGGGCTGGCGAGTCGGGCGAGCGCGTCCGGCTTCGTGTCGGTGGCGGATCTGGTGCCTCAGGCGATCGAGGACCTGGAGAGTCTCGCGGATCCCCGCAGTCACGCCTGGGGCCTGTCGACTTCGTTGCCGGCGCTCGACCGGGCGTTGCGGGGCCTTCGCCCGGGGCGCTTCGTGGTGTTCGCGGCGCGGCCGAGCGTCGGGAAAACGTCGTTGGCGATGACCGTCGGGGCCGGCGTGGCGATCCGGTTGCGGCAGCCGGTCGGGGTGTTCTCGCTCGAAATGGGGCGGGACGAGCTGACACAGATGCTGGTCTGTGCCGAGAGCCAGGTCAATATCGAGGACCTGGCGGACGGGAAGCTGACGCCGCAGGACTGGACGCGGTTTGCGGCCGCGCTCGATCGGGTGCAGCAGGCGCCGATCTATATCGACGACGGCACCGACCTCAATATTCTGACCATGCACGCGAAGGCGCGCCGTCTGCAGCGCGAGCACGGGCTAGCCGTTCTGATTGTCGACTACCTCCAGCTGATGCAGGGCCGCACGCGGCGGAGGAACAGCAACCGGGAAGAAGAGCTGTCGGAGATCTCCCGCGGCTGTAAGTTGCTCGCCAAAGACCTCGGGGTGCCGTTGATCGTCCTCAGCCAGTTGAATCGCGCGTCGGAGGCGCGGGAGGACAAGCGGCCGCAATTGGCAGACTTGCGCGGGTCGGGCTCGATCGAACAGGACGCGGATACGGTGGTCTTGATTCACCGGCCGGACATGTATCCCCCGCGGAAACGGAGTCGGTTACGGAAGACGGCCGAGGTCGTCGAAGAGGAGCAAATGCGCGGGGTGGCAGAATTGATCGTCGCGAAAAACCGAGGGCTCCGCAGTGGGGACACGCTGCGAGTCATGTTCCGGAAAGAGTACACGCGATTTGAGCCGCTCGCGTTCTGAGCGGCCGGGAGGAGACGATGAAAGGCAAAGCGGCGAAGCATCGGGAAAGCCGGCCGGAGACACCCCAGAAGAAGACGCCCGCTCCGGGTCGGCTGAAGAAGGCCGCGCTTCCGCCGGTGCTCGAGGACGAACCGGCGGCCGATCTGCGGATTCCCGACGAAGGCGGCGCGCGCGTCGTCCTGCTCGACTTGGCAAAGCTGAACGACGACGCGCAGAAGGCTCACGATCAGTACGTGGCCGTCAACGCCTTGGCCAAGGAGCACAAGGCGCGGTGGGAAACGCTGACGCTCGAGATCCAGGAGAAACTTCGGGCGTGCACGCACGCCGATCTCCCGCTCTTCGACGCGGAGGAACGGGAGGCCGATCTGGCGAAGATGAAAGCTGCGGACGTGGTCCCCGCGGAGGGGCCGGGGGGTGACGACGTGGAGGACGGCCGCGCGCCTGGTCCGTCGGCGGTCGCGCCGGCGTCCTGGCAGCCGTTCTGATCATGCGGCGGGGAACCGTGGCGAATCTGCAGCGCGGGCGCACGGGGCCGTTCTGGACCCCGGCGGCGAAGCTGTTGGCGCAACGCGACAACGACGAGCGGTTACGGTCGGCCCGGCGTGGGCGTTCGTTCCTGCGGCTACGGATCGCGCCTCAGCTGCGGACGGCGCCGGGTGTCAGGCAGCCGTATTGCGGCCTTCGGGCGCAGGCGTTCCCGGTCGAGGTGCCGGAGGTGGTCGACGTCTGGGATTTTCTGCGGGATCTGAGGCGATTTGCGGCGGCGTGGCGGCCGATGCGAGAGCGGACGCCGGAAGCCCAGATGGACTGCCGGCGTCTGCTCGACGAGTGGGAGCGCCGAGGCGATCAGGTGCGGCGGTGACGTGTCGGCGGGTCCTCGACCCACCGACGGACGAGATCCGCGACGATCGCCTTAATCGTGCGCGGCGGTTGTTCGGCGCGCCCCTTGGCCTTGGCTCGGGCCCAGAGGTCCCGAGGCATGCCCTTGAGGATGACGATCATCGAGTTGTCAGGCATGGGGATCAGGGTCTCCACGGGGGGCCGCCCGGACGACGCAGGGCGGCACGGGTGTCCGGCCGGCGGGATCGCCGGTGAGGGGTCTGGTACGGGGCGGTCCGTCCGCGGTGCTCGCGGACGGCGCGCACCACGGCCGCGCCGATGGTGACGGCGATCGTGATGAGGAGTGCGGCGGCCGCCCACGCGCTCAGGCTGACGGGATCGGCGGTCATCGCGTCGTCCTCCGGCCGAAGTGCTTGAGGCGGCATCGGTGGCAGCAGCCGTGCGACGGCGTGCCGTTGCTGTCCAGCGGCCCATCCACCATCAGGGATCCGCACCAGCTGCAGAACGTGCGGAGGTCGCCGGTCGGTACTCCGGCGAGCTCCACCAAGGCCGTGGCGACTAGGAGCGCGGCCGCGACGATGGCCGTGGGCGTGTCGATCCGGTCCGTGGTCGCGAAGACCACGGCCGCGCCGAGGAGTGCCACCCACAGCAGGATCAGGGCGGCGAGCCGGCGGTACTGGCCCCCGTGCGTGTAGCGTCGATAGACGTGGCGTTCAGGCTCCGTCATCATCGTCGGGATCCTTCCTCTGCTCGAAGTTTCTTCAGGGCTGCGATCATCGGCTCGGGGTTGTTGCCCTCCACGAACTTTTCGTATGGGCTATCTCCTTCGTCACACGCGACGTTGCCCCGAGAGACCGAGAGGGGGCAGGTAACGCATGGATCGTCGCTGTCAGCGTCGAAGTACAGCACGCACAGTGCGCATGTGTTGGATGTCACGAAGAACGACAATTCGCCCGTCGCTCCGTCGAGCCTGCTACGTGTTGCGGTGAGGCCGTGTTTCGCAAGATTCTCCGGCCGCAAGCCGATCCACTTGAGGAGGCTATGCGCGACGGCGGTGTTGGTCGTTTGTGCGGCGGCGGCGGTCGGGTAGAATTCTTCTCTCCACGTTTTCAGGCTCATTGCTCTCCGTCCTCCTCTGGCGGTGGGTCGTCTTCGGTGATTTCCTCGTCTTGCTGGTCATCCGGGTCGGGGTCGATCGGTTCGATCCCCAGGACGCGGAAGGCCTCGAGCAACGGCGTCGGGATCCCGGAGAAGTCGGATTTCATCATGATGTCTCGCCTCCTCCTCAGGCCGGTCTATTCCGGCGACCGCCCCAGACGGCGGGG
>DATLRG010000004.1:0-2035 GCA_035534795.1 Chloroflexota bacterium | reverse complement strand
ACCGGGTCGGTGGGTGCCCCGAGGGCACCCACCGACCCGTTTTGCGATAATTTCTGAATCCCGGATTGCTCCTCTTGACTCTCGCCCGCTACCCTCCGTATAATCGGACACACAATCCGGTGAGATGCAATCCCATAATCTGAGATGATGCGGTGGCAGTAGAGGTCAAGGCGCGCTACGTCCGACGCGACCAGTCGCACTACGCCGTGCAGTCGCTCGATCGAGCGATCGACCTGATCGAGGCGTTTCACACGGGCGCGGACGAGCTCGGCGTGGCCGAGCTGGCTCAGTCGCTCGACCTGCCCCGGGCGACGGTCCACCGTCTGCTCGCATCTCTGACGCACCGCGGCTTTCTCGCTCACAACGAGCACTCCGGCAAGTATCGCCTGGGGCTGAAGCTGTTCGAGCTGGGTAGCCTGGTTGGCAACTCCCTCGACGTGAAAAGCATCGCCCGTCCCTACCTCTCCAACCTCGTGAAAGAGAGCGGCGAGACCGCTCACCTGGTCATTCTCGACGGCGTCGACATCGTCTTCGTCGACAAGGTCGAGACCGACAATCCCTTCCGGATGGTCTCCCAGATAGGCGTGCGACTGCCGGCCCGCCACAGCGGCTCCGGCAAGGCGCTGCTCGCCCAGCTCGACGACGACGAGCTGACGCGCCGCTTCGCGGCGGCGGCTTCGAGCGAACGCGGTGGCGTCGATCTGCCTCGCCTGCAAGCTCATCTCGCGACGGTGCGCGCGCAGGGCTGGGCGATCGACGATCAGGAAACCCAGGCCGGCCTGCGCTGCATCGGCACCGTCATTCGCGACCACACCGGCGCGGCGATCGCCGGCGTGAGCATCTCCGGCCCGATCGTTCGCATCGGCGACGAGCGCATCCTCGATCTGGCCGCCTTGCTCTGCTCGAAGGCCAGCGCGGTCGCGCGCGCGCTCGGCTACCGCTCTTAATTGATGGAGGATGAAGCAGTGGCGATCTCGCTACGTCACCAGCCCGACGCGGCAGTGGAGGCCAGCGGCCTGACTGCCGATGCCTTGCTGGACATGTACCGGCGCATGCTCCTCAGCCGCGCGCTCGACATCCGCGCCTGGACGCTCAGCCGGCAAGGCCGCGCGCATTTCGTGATCACCAGTCGCGGCCACGAGGCCGCCGAGGTCGGCAGCGCTTGCGCGCTCGCGCGCGGCCGAGATTGGGTCTGCCCGTACTACCGCAACCTGGCGCTGGTCGTCGGGATCGGCATGACGGCACGCGAGGTCATGCTCAGCCTCTTCGCCCGAGCGCCCGATCCGAGCAGTGGTGGGCGGCAGTTGGCGATGCACTTCAGTCACCCGGACTGGCGGATCATCGCCGGCTCCAGCGTCGTCTCGACGCAGATTCCTCACGCGGTCGGGCTGGCGCTCAGCGCCAAGCTCTCCGGCGAAGACGCCGTCGCGGTGGCCTATTTTGGCGAGGGAGGCAGCAGCAAGGGCGACTTCCACGAGGGGCTGAACTTCGCGGCAGTCCAGCGCCTGCCGGCCATCTTCATCTGCGAAAACAACGGCTACGCGATCTCGGTGCCGCAACGGAAACAGATGGCGATCCAAGACGTCGCGTCGCGCGCCGCCGCCTATGGGATGCCGGGAGTCGTCGTCGACGGCAACGACCCGATCGCCGTGTACGCAGCGACGCGTGCTGCGCGGGCGCGGGCGATCGCCGGCGAAGGACCGACGCTAATCGAGGCCAAGGTCGCCCGCTTCACCGCGCACTCCAGCGACGACGACGACCGACTCTACCGTCCGCGCGGCGAGGTTGACGAGGCGCTGGCCCGCGACCCGCTTCCCGCCTTCGCCCATCGCCTGATCGAGCTCGGCGTGCTCGACGAGGCGGTCGACCGCGACCTGCAAGCCCGGATCACCGCCGAGGTCGACGAGGCCGTTGAGTTTGCCGACGCTGCCCCGCACCCGTCGGCAGCCGACCTGCTGACCCACATCTTCGCGGAGTCCTAGCGGAGTCATCGAGGGGGGTGTGCGTGGAGCGGGCAGGCTGCCTGCTCCACGCA
>DATLRG010000003.1:0-9110 GCA_035534795.1 Chloroflexota bacterium | reverse complement strand
GCGTTCCTGTTAACGAGCTGGGTGAGCTTTACCCTGGCAGAACTCGGGCTGGATCGCCCAGTTGTCGTTCTGGCGTTCGGCGTTGTTGGCCTCGTCGTCGGTGGGGCGGTCGTCTTCCGACGACGTTGGAAAGCGGTGGCTCCCGGCGCGCTGGCGGGACTCGCTCTCCCGGTCCTGATCGGCGCGGTGCTGTATTTCCCCCCCGACGAATGGGTTCTCGGCGCACTTGACCCGGGGACTTACATCAACGCCGGCGCGATGATCGCGCGGACCGGCAGCATCGTCTTCCACAGCAGCACTCTCGCCGCGATGGACCCGGCCCAACGCGCGGTCCTCTTTCCGGATCCGCACTCGCTCGTGGCCGACGCTCGCCTACCAGGATTCTACCTCTCGTCTCTCCAGTTCCATGGCGTGGTCCCCGTGGGATTCGCCGCGTCGGCCGATCGGATCGTACCGCATGCGTTTCACTTCTATCCGTCGGTTCTTGCCTTTGGGTACGCGGTCGGCGGGATTCCCGCCGAACTATTGGTGACGCCACTCCTCGCGGTCGCCGGCCTGGCCGGGTTTTACCTGGCGCTGCGACGTCTTTTCGGGGCAAAGATCGCAGCGGTGGCCGCGTTTTTTCTGAGTCTCGGCCCCGCCCAGGTCTGGTTCGCCCGCTATCCGGATGCTGAGATCCTGGTGCAGTTGCTGCTCTTCGCCGGATTTCTTGCCTTCGTCGCCATGATTGACTCGCCAAGCCGCCCGCTGGCGGTGCTCGCCGGTCTCGCGTTCGGAGCGGTTCACCTCGCCAAGATCGAGATGTTGCCATTGCCATTCCTGATTGCCGGTTTTTTCGCCTATCAGGCTGCAATCCAGCGATTCGATCGGCGCTGGTGGTGGTTCATCGGGGCGTACGTCGCCTTCCTCGTCCACGCGATCCTTCACGGGGCGCTCATCGCCAACTTCTATGCAATGGCGATCCTCGAAGAGACGGTTAGCTTGCGCCTCGTCGTCGCGGTCGTCGCCGTGGTCGTGGTGGCAGCGCTCGTTTCGGGGATTCTCTTCATCAGCCCCGCCGCGCGTTGGCGTGTCCGCATCGTCCTGACGGACGACTTCTGGGAGACGCCGGTCGCGGTTGGCCTACCGTTGGCGATCGGCATACTCGCGCTCTACGCCTACTACATCCGACCGATGGGCAGTAGCCTGACGCCGGCCGAGCAGTTGGATCCGGTCAAACTATACGTCATGAACAACGTCCAGAGCTTCCTGCGGCTGGGGTGGTACGTCACGCCACTCGGGCTGTTGCTGGGTACCCTGGGCTGGATGTTCATCGCGCACCAGGACCGCGACCGACGAACGGCGTTGCCATTGCTGATTATCGTGGTCGACACCCTCCTCTTTCTCTACGATGTGAAGATCACGCCGGTCCACTATTGGGCAGCGCGTCGCTGGGTGCCGCTGGTGATCCCCGGGTTCTGCCTCGCCGCTGCTTACCTGCTAGCCCGTCTGTTACCACGCGAGCGCAAGCAGTGGTTCCAGGCGGTCGTTCCCCTGGGCTGTGGCTTGGTCATGATTGCTGGACTACTCGGCGGAACACGACCGCTGCTCGGCTACGTCGAGTACCGGGGCGCGACCCAGCAACTGGGCCAGCTCGCGGCAACGTTTCCGTCTGACAGCGTTGTCCTCTTTGCCGATGGCGACTCGGGCCAGCGTTTCAGTGTGACTTTGGACTTTCTCTTTGGGCGAACGAGCCTGATCATCTCAGCGGACCCACGGATGGACGCCGCCGCCGGTCTGGCGGCTCGCCGGTGGCTCGCGCAGGGGCGCCCGGTCTATTGGGTCGCGACCCCGCAGCTACCGGGCCCCACCGAGATCGGCCTGAACGGCCAGATCGTCGCGCGCCAGACAATCTCACTGCCCGAGAAGCTGGTCACCCGCGATCAGCGCCCGGGAGCAGACGGCCTGTTTCGGCAAGAACTCGAAATCTGGCAGCTACGGAGCGAGGGTTAGTTGCTCGCCTTCGGCCGTGGAGCTCCGCACCTTGACGCCCGACTCCTCGTCGCCAATCGCCGACTCCTGCCCACCGACCCGGAGATCCATCCCGAACCGGGCAAAAATCGCCAGGTATTTGTCGACGATGGCATCCCAGCCGTAGTTCGCAACCGCGTACTGGTGTCCACTCGCGGCTAACGCGTTGCGCAGGTCAGGCTCGCCGCGAAGGATGTCGAGACAAGCGGCGAACTCTTCGTACGAGGTGTAGTACAGGCCACCGTCGGCCTTCACGCAGTTGTCCTTGAGCACCTGGCAGAGGCCGTTCGCCAGGACCGGCACCCCCGCCGTCCACGCTTCGAGATTGACCATCGAGAGGCTCTCGGTCTCCGATGGCAACACCACGACGGTGCTGGCGGCGAGCGCCGAGAATTTCTCCTCGTCCGAGACGAACCCGACGACGCGGATGTCGTCTCGACGCGGAATTGGCATCTCGGCCTTGCCGATCATCACCAGCGTCAGGTCACCGCCGCGGTCGGTCTTATAGCGCACGAAGTGCTCGAAAAGCTGCTGGCACCCCTTGGACGGCTCGATCCGCCCGACACAGGTGACGATCTCTCCACTCAACCGGTGCCGCGCGCGGAATCCGGTCGCGTCGCGCGTGCCGGGGTCGTGGATGCCGGTCCCGACGACGGTATTCGGGATCGCGGCGTTGTCGAAGCGCCACTCCACCATGGCGCGCTCGGTATCCGTGTTGTAGATGATGTGGCGCGGGAGGTGGAAGACGGGATTGTAGACGTCCAGATAGAGCGTCCGATCGTCGTGGGCGAGCGGCGCGACAACCGATTTCTCCGGCACGATGGGCATGCCGAAGACCGTCGGGAAGTACTGGTAGGTCATGAAGACGAACAGATCGTAATCCAGCCGTTGCTGCGCGATGTGGGTCAGCAGGTCCGGGCAATGGGGACCCAGCATCTCGATCCAGGCCAGCTCGTCGAGGTACGAGTGGGCGCCCCCGAACACTTTGTAATTGAGACGGTCGAAGGCGCGGTGGTCGCGGACCTGGTCGATGGCGAAGCGGTGAAGCCGCACGCCGTTGACGACCGATTCGCCCGCGGGGTAGGAGTTGTCCCAGGGCAAGTGATTGAGGGCGCAGGTGGTGAGCACGTGGACCTCGACGTAGGGAACGAGGTGTTCGGCGACGAGCCGGCAGTGTTGCTCCGCGCCCCCACAAATCTCCTCACCATAACGCTGAACAACGAAGGCAACACGCATCTAGATCCTACCCCATTGAGCAAAGCGTAAAACGTAAAACGCAAACGGCCGCCATCCCCCGCCCCTCGGGCCTCGCTTTGCGCGCTGCGCTTTACGTTTTCGCGCCATTGTCCGCAGCTGGCCCCTGCCAGGAACGTCCGTCGAGGCGGGCCTGCAAGGTCTCGAGCTGGGCTTGCAACTGGCGGACTTCCGATCGCAGGGCGGCCAGTGATTCTTCCTGGTCGCTTTGCCGCCGCTTCAGTGCGACCAGCCCCAGGCTGTCGAGAGTTTCGACGACGCTGGTCAGGGCGCGGATGAGGTGCGTGTTCAGATTACTCTGGTGCGCCGTCAGCGCGTCCACGTAAATGCGAATCTCCTGGTGGATCCGTCGTCGGACGAGCATCCAGGCCTGCCCGACGACTGGCGTGCGCCAGCCCAGCGCGTAGTCGACCGAGATTCCGCCGCCGATGGTCCGTGCCTGGTGCAGACCACGGTAGAGGTCCTCCGGAAACAGATAGGCCTCGCCGGGCCGAAATCGACCCGCCGCGCTCGTCGTCGCGGTGCCCGTGGACGCTGGCGTAGCGGCGCGGACGCGGGCCATGGTCGCCTCGACCTTGCTCGTCACCTCACCATCGCTCGCCGACATAGCCGTTCGTAGACCTCCTCGACCACCGGGTAAATCTGATCCCAGGTGAAGCGTTCCATGACTTTGGTGCGACCGCGTTCGCCCATGGCGGCCGCGAGACCCGGCTCGGCGAGGAGCTGCGCGATGCGCCCCGCCAGGGCTGCCACGTCGCCGAAGTCCACGAGAAAGCCGTCGCCCCGGTCGTCGATGACCGCGGGGACGCCGCCGGCGCGCGCGCCGATGACCGGCTTGCGGTAGAGCCAGCCCTCGAGGTAGACGATTCCAAACGAGTCGGTGCGCGACGGCATCGCCACGACCGAGGCGGCGTCGAGCAAATCGCGCTTCGCCGCCTCGTCGACGAAGCCAAGGACGTGAACGTGGGCCCGGTGCCGGGCTGGGAGGCGGTCCAGGAACGTCTGAAACTGATCGAAGACCGGGCCGGCCAGCACCAGGTCTGCCGCGCAGGGTTGGCCCGCTCGATCCCAGAGACGACACATCGCCTCGACCAGGTGAACCGTCCCTTTATCGTAAGCGCTCGTCCCGATGTACACCACCAGCGGCGTGGTCAGTCCGGTGGCCAGGCGAAACCTGTCGGCCACGCCGCCGAGCACCTCGGACGGGTTGACCCCGACGCCGGACAGCGTGATCCGGTCCCGCGCGACTTTATGCGCGATGAGGTAATCGACCTCGATGGGCGTTTGGGCGAGGACGGCGTCGGCCTGGGCAATCAGTTGGAGCTGGTGCGGCATCGTGTAAAACCGGCGGACGACCGAGCGCTCGGACTCGCCCAGGTGAATCAGGGGCGTGACGATGAACGGAATGCGGTGCCGGCGCGCCGCGGCCAACGCCGGCAGCAAGAGCGTCTCGAAGCAGACGTTCATACCGTGTACGACGTCGTAGTCGTCGTCGAGGTTGTCCAGGGCCCGGCGAAGGTCGGGCACCCGGGGGGCATACGCGGCCATGGCGCGCAGCAGCGGGCCCGTCGCGAACGGCGCGCCCGACAGGACGGACATGCCCCGGCGGATGCCGCCAAAGGCCAGGTGGTCGCCCGGGAGGTGGCGCACCGGGAACCGCCGGATGTCAACGCCATTGTGCGCTTCCACTGGCGTGTCGACCCGTTCCTTCCGGCGATTCCAGAACAGCTCCAGGTTGAACGCATCGGTGGTGAACACCGTCACCCGGTGTCCACGGCGGACCAGCCGCTCCGAGATCTCCTGGAGGTGCCGTTCGGAACCGCCGGTGTAGGGCCAGTATCGCTGGATGACGTGCAGAATTTTCACAACGCCACCTCGGGGAGTCGGCTGGTCACGTCCCGTCAGGGCGGGGTTCGGGCGTGTCCCCGGCACCCAACGCTCAGCATCCGCAACTCTTCCGTCGCTGGCCCAATCTACCAGATGCCAGAAAGCCTTGTCAATCGACGCGCGGCGGATTACGTTGACACCACCACCCATCGGCAGAGTATGATAGGTAGCAGCATTGCTCCATGACCGGGCGTCGGTGCTGAGGGTACCGCGGGGGCCGGGCTTCGACGGACCCGCCAGGAGCCAGGAGAGTGCGATGACCCTGCCGCGCACGATCGGTCAGCTCCGCGAGAGCGGCTACCGCGATCGGTCGGTCAAGACGGAGATGCGTCACAACCTGATCAAAAAGCTCCGCGCGAACGAGACGATTTTTCCGGGCATCGTCGGTTACGAGGAGTCGGTGATTCCCCAGATCGAGAGTGCGATCCTCTCCGGTCACGACCTGGTGCTCCTCGGCGAGCGCGGCCAGGCCAAAACTCGCCTTGCCCGCAACTTGATCAACCTGCTGGACGAAACTGTCCCCGCGATCGCCGGCTGCGAGATCAGCGACAACCCCTTCGATCCCATCTGCCCAGTCTGCCGCCAGAAGATCGAAGCGGACGGCGACGACGTGGACATCTCCTGGATTGCGCGCGACCGCCGCTACGGTGAGAAGCTCGCGACGCCCGACATCACCATCGCCGACCTGATCGGCGAGGTCGACCCGATCAAAGTCGCCGAAGGACGCTACCTGTCCGACGACTTGACCATTCATTACGGTCTGATCCCGCGGACGAACCGGGGCATCTTCTGCATCAACGAGCTGCCGGACCTGGGCGAGCGCATCCAGGTTGGATTGCTGAATATCATGGAAGAGCGCGACGTGCAGATCCGCGGCTACAAAGTTCGCCTGCCGCTCGACCTCTACGTCGTCGTCAGCGCCAACCCCGAGGATTACACCAACCGTGGGCGGATCATCACCCCGCTGAAGGACCGCTTCGGGTCGCAGGTGCGTACCCACTACCCGCGCACGATCGAGCACGAGATCGACGTGATGGAGCAGGAGCGGACGGTCTTCGCCGACGAAGGCTTCGAGACCGTCGTCCCGCAGTACATGCGAGAGATCATTGCCGAAACGACCCACCTGGCGCGGAAGAATCCCGACGTCAGCCAGCGCTCGGGCGTCAGCGCCCGAGTCTCGATCTGCAATTACGAAAACTTGCTGAGCAGCGCGTTGCGGCGCGCGATCCGGGTCAGCGAGCGTCAGGTGGCTCCCCGGGTGAGCGATCTGCTCGCGCTGATCCCGTCCACCCAGGGCAAGATCGAGCTCGAGACCATCGGCGATGCCAAGGAAGACCGCATCGTCGAGAAGCTGATCCAGGGGGCGGTCCTGAACGTGTTCAACCGCCGCTTCAGCGTTGCCGAGTTCGAGCCGCTGATCTCCCGTTTCGAGCACGGCTTCACCGTCGAGATCGGCGATGGCATGGCCTCCGACCGCTACCGCCGCCTGGTCGGCGAGGTGCCGGAGCTGCGCGGCGCGGTGACTCAGCTCAAGGCCGATACCAACCCGGCGACGACCGCTTCCGCGGTCGAGTTCGTCCTCGAAGGGCTTCACCTCAATCGCAAGCTCAACAAGGAGCGCGCGGCGGGCAAATCTCGCTACCGAAGGTGACGGCATGTGGTACCACTACTCGCGATGGGATGGAACGCAGGACGTCTCGCCGTTCTCGGCCGAGGACCTCCTCGACGCGCTCGCCGACGATCTGATCACCGATGGCGATTTGCGCAACGCGCTGCAACGCATCTTCCGCTGGGGCGCGCAGAACGAAAACGGCGATCGGATGCGCGGCCTGCAGGACCTGCTCGAGCAGCTCCGCGAGCGCAAGCAGCAGCAACTGAGTCAGTACCGCCTCGACTCGATGCTGGACGATCTGAAGAAGCGTCTCGATCAAGTGGTCCAGACGGAACGGGCCGGCATCCAGAAGCGCCTGGAGCAGACCGGGACACCGGGAAAGTCCCCTGAGTCGAATCAGGCGAAAGATAAGCCAGGCGATCGTCAGGATGGACCGAGCCAATCGAGCGATGCTGCCGCGAGTCGGCCCACGGGCGAGGAGCAGCCGGGCGGGCTGCAGCAGTCTTCGTCGCAGGAAGGATCGGCGCGGCAGCAGCCCCCGTCGCGAGGCTCGGGGCAGCCGTCGCCGGCGTCGAGCTCCGCCGAGAGCGGGTCCGACGCGAACGGCGGCATGAGCGAGGAGCAGGCCGCGAATCTGCGCCGCGTGCTCGAGTCGATGGCCAAGCGCAAGACGAAGTTCCTGGACGAGCTACCGCCGGACTTCGCCGGCGGCGTCAAGGCGCTCACCGAGTACGAGTTCATGGACCCCGAGGCCCAGCGCCAGTTCCAGGAGCTGCTCAAGCTGCTCGAGCAGCAGATTTTGGGCAGCCGCTTCGAGGGGTTGAAGCAACAGATCCAGAACCTCTCGCCCGAGGACCTGCAGCGCATGCGGGAGATGATCCGCGATCTGAACCAGATGCTGCAAGAGAAGCTGCGGGGCGGAAATCCCGACTTCCAGGACTTCAAGAACAAGCACGGCAACTTCTTCCCGCCGGACATCAACTCCCTCGACGAGCTGATCGAGCACATGCAGCGCAGCATGGCACAGATGCAATCGTTGCTGGATAGCATGCCGGGGGAGATGCGCCAGCAGTTGCAGCAGCTGATGGATAGCTTGCTGCGCGACGATCGCCTGAAGTGGGACATGGCCCAGTTGGCCGCGAACCTCGACCGGCTCCTGCCCAGCCGCCAGTTCCGCAACCGCTATCCGTTCCATGGGGACGAATCGGTGACGTTCGAAGAGGCGATGGACCTGATGAAGCAGCTCCAGGACCTCGACCAGCTCGAACGCCAGCTCAAGCACGCGAACAGCCTTCAGGGGTTAGAGGACGTCGATCCCGAGCAGGTCGAGCAGTTGCTCGGCCCGGAGGCCCGCCAGGCCCTCGATCAGTTGAAGCAGCTCATGCAAATCCTCGAAGAGGCCGGGTACGTCAAAAAGACCGATCGGGGCTACGAGCTCAGCGCGCGGGGTATGCGGCGGATCGGTCAGAAAGCGCTCCAGGATATCTTCGGCAAGCTCAAGCGCGACGCCTTTGGGAATCACGCCGTCGACGTCCGTGGCGTTGGCGGCGAGCGCACGCACGACAGCAAGGCCTACGAGTTCGGGGATGCGTTCCACCTGGACCTGGAACAGACCATGATGAACTCGTTGGTGCGCGAGGGGTCGGGCGTGCCGCTCCACCTGCAGCCCAGCGACTTCGAGGTCTATCGCACCGAGCTGAATACGACCTCGTCGACCGTCCTGATGGTCGACATGAGCCGCTCGATGATCCTCCGCGGCTGCTTCCAGGCGGCCAAGAAGGTTGCCGCGGCCCTCGATAGCCTGATCCGCGGCCAGTTCCCGCGTGACAGCCTCGACTTCATCGTGTTTTCCGACTACGCGCACCGGTTGAAGCCGGAGGAGCTGCCGTCGGTCGAGTGGGATGAAAGCGTCTACGGGACGAACATGCACCACGCGTTCATCCTCGCGCGCAGCTTGCTCGCGCGCCACAAAGGCACGAACAAGCAGATCATCATGATCACCGACGGCGAGCCGACGGCGCACCTGGAGGGCGCGCGGGCGATCTTCTCCTACCCGCCGAGCTACCGGACGATCGCCGAGACTCTCAAGGAAGTTGGGCGCTGCACCCGCGACCAGATCGTCATCAACACGTTCATGCTCGAGCGCGGCCACTACCTGATCGACTTCATCAATCAGATGACCAAAATCAACCGAGGTCGTGCCTTCTTCTCCACACCCGACCGCCTGGGCGAATATATTCTGGTCGATTACGTCGCAAGTAAACGTAAAATCGTGAAGTAAGGCAGGGGGTACTTTGGGAAGAGCAGGTGGGACATTGGCCCGCGGGCCAATGTCCCACCTGCTCTT
>DATLRG010000002.1:0-2404 GCA_035534795.1 Chloroflexota bacterium | reverse complement strand
GGCCACCGCACCTTCCACGCGAGGATCATCTCAAGCAAGCAGCCTAGCTTCACTTTGGTGGGGCGGACCCGCGTGCGCGCGTGCGCGTGCGGCGTTGCCCCCCGGGGCAGTTTCAGCTACACTGGCATCGGTGGAGGTGGGTCGATGGGCGGTGTCAGCATCCCGACTGGCGGCGTCAACGCGGCGGTGTCAACCTCACCCGCCTTGAGCCTGCCAGAACGTACCCTGCTGCGTCTGGCCCTGGACCTTGGCGCGCTTGAGATCGGTGGACCGCTCACCGCGTCGGAGCAGCAGCTCGTGGACGAGGTCCGTACGACCTTCAGAACGGCGCCGGCAACGCTTGCCGACGTCCGCGCGGCGATCGTCGATGGGGAAGACCCGCTGGGATCGTGGCTGTGCCGCGTTCGTACGCCGGCCAGGCGGCGGGCCCAGGGGGCTTTCTATACGCCGCCCGCGCTGGTTGACCCGATGCTCGATTGGGTCCTGAGCCACGACCTCGACCGCTTGATCGACCCCGGCTGCGGGAGCGGGCGATTCGCCGCCGGGGCCGTTCGTCGTCGGCCAGACCTCCCCATCGTCGCCATCGACCTCGATCCCTTTGCGACCCTGCTCACCCGCGCGACTCTTGGCGTTTTACGCGCGCGGGCCGTCGTGATCTATCAGGCTGATTACACCACATTCGATCTACCTGACATTCCCGGCCGCACTGCCTTCGTCGGGAACCCACCGTACGTGCGCCACCACGACCTGTCGCCGTTGGCCAAGGAGTGGGTTGTCCGGACCGGCAAACGGTTCGGGCACACCGTGTCGACACTGGCAGGCCTCCACGTGTACTTCTACCTGGCGACCGCGGCACGTGCCCGCCCCGGCGATGTTGGCTGCTTTGTGACCAGCGCCGAGTGGCTCGACGTGAACTATGGCGCCACCGTCCGCCACCTGCTGCTCAACAGCCTCGGTGGCCAATCGCTCCACCTGATCGATCCAAGGGCCGTGCCATTCGCGGATGCGATGGCGACGGCCGCTATTGTGACGTTTGAGGCCGGGTCGTCGCCGCCGAGCATGCGCTGCCAATCGGTGGCGAGTCCCTCCGATCTCGGTGACCTCCGAACTGGAAGAGAGGTCGGGCGCGGCATTCTCGAGCGCGCCCGCCGCTGGACACAGGTGGTCAGCCAGCGACCGTCGCAAGACGGCCCGGCCAGCACCGTACGCTTGCGGGCGATCGCCCGAGTGCATCGCGGCACGGTGACGGGAGCCAACGAATTTTTCATCCTCACGGGTCAGAGGGCGCGAGACCTCGGCATTGCCGCGTGGTGCCGGCCAGTCGTTAGCAGCGCCGAAGAGATCTTTCAATCGGGCGGAATCATCCGCGACGGTCCCGAGCGGAAGCTCCTGCTCGACGCCCCGCCTGACCTTGACCGAGGCGCGCACCCCCGTCTCGACGCGTATCTGCGGTCCGGCGAGCAAACGCGCGGTAACGAGCCGCCAATCTGCGCGCGCTACATCTGCCAGCATCGCCACCCGTGGTGGTACCTGGGCCGCGCGTCTCCCCCTCCGATCATCGCTTCTTATATGGCCAGGCAGGCGCCGATGTTCGCGCTGAATCCAGACGGCCTGGCCGTGGTGAACATCGCGCATGGAATCTACCCGACCAGCCCCATCGCTGCTGAGCAACTGGCGCAACTGGCGACTGCGTTGAACACCGGCCGGGATTCTTTCAGGGGTCATGGTCGCACCTATCACGGCGGGCTGGAGAAATTCGAGCCGCGAGAGATGGAGGCTCTCCTGATCTGCTGAGGGGTCCAGAACTTGCAGCGTCGCCACGCTGGTTTCCGGGGTGGTGCCATGTACTTGTTCCTATTTCGCGTGCATGCGAAGTCAGCTGATGACGTCCAGAACGTCTGCCGGGTTTTCGAGCACACGCTGCGCCTCTTCCAGGAGCCGGGCTGGCTCGGCGGGTCCTGCGTCATCAATCTGGACGATTCTCGCGACGTGTTGATCTATGAAATGTGGGGCAGCCTGCCGGCGTTGCGGGCGTGGCTGGGTTCCGAGGCACGCCAGGAAGCGCACCGCCAGATCGCGCCCTACGTCGAAGGTCCACCGGTGGAGACGACCTTTCAGGAAGCCGCGTAGCACGCGCGGCTTCCTCATTGTCCTCTCGCTTCGTCATTGCCCCCTCGTTGCCGCGTGCCCAATCCACGTGATAGAATCGCCGCGCCTGAGGCTGCTGTGATCTGGAGAAGGCGCGCGGTCCCCCCAATCGCTGCTTTCTGAAGAGTGCCGGCAATTGCCGATCGCCGAGCGATGGTCGTGCGGTATGCGCGACGAGAAAATTTTTTGTGAGGAACAACGGTGAGTGGGAAGCGTATCGCCCTTTACGCGGGCCTGAGTGTCCTACCGTTGATCG
>DATLRG010000001.1:0-4944 GCA_035534795.1 Chloroflexota bacterium | reverse complement strand
TGTCGCTGGCGGTGCGGGAGGCGCGGTGGGCGGTGCCGTGACGGGCTCCACGAGCTCGGCGGGCTCGGTGACGATGCCGCCCGCGGATCCGTTGAACGGGGTGACCTCCGGGGCGGACTCCGGCCGCGGTTTCGGCTCCATACCCGGCTCCCTTCCCACGTCAGTTGTGTCGTCGGAGACACGATAGCAGAGGCTACGTCATAGGGGAAGTGCGAGAAGGGGCACTATGCCGCGAGCGCAGCACGCGGGGCCGTCTGTGGGGTTCCGATAGCAACTGGACAAAAAACGTCGCTAAGGCTGCGCCTCGGTTGGTTGGCGGAGGGGACGCAAGCCATCTCGTCCCAGACCTTCGTCAACGTTGAACCGATAGCGGCCGTACGGATTGATGTGCTCGAAGCGAGCCGGCGATAGGTGCAGCACGTCCGTCTCCGCACACGGGGTCCCCTCGGCGCGAAGCTGGCGGAGGACCGCCTCCGTGTAGACGGTGTTCCACGTCACGATCGCGTTGGTCAGGAGGTTCAAGCACGCCGCCTGATTGGCCTGCCCTTCTTCCTGCTGGCGGCGGATCTGCCCCGCGTTGGCGAAGAACAAGAATCGGCGGAGCGCGTGCAGCGCCTCGCCCTTGTTGAGTTGCCCGTTGATCCGCTTGCGGTATTGCTCGTTTTCCAGATAGCGCAGCAGAAAGAGCGTCTTCACCAGCCGCCCGTACTCCTGCAGGGCCCGCGCGAGGGCGTTCTGACGGGGATAGCCGTGGAGCTTGCCGATCATCAGCGAGGCCGTGACCCAGCCCAGCTTCAGGCTACCGGCCAGGCGCAGGAGATCGTCCCACCGCTGCAGGAAGAGGTCCGGATTGAGCGTGCCCGTGAGGACCGGATCCAGGTTCGCGTAGCTGGTCGCGCGGTCCAGGCGGAAGAGTCGCTGGTCGCCGACGTCGCGGATGCGCGGGGCAAACTGGAGGCCCAGCAGGTCGAATAAGGCGAAGATCACCTCGGTGTAGCCAGCGGTGTCAGTCGTGTGCTCGCCGATCGCCAATTCGGTCTCGTTGCCGAGAATCTCGTCGAGGACGTAGGTAGCATCGCGGACGGTCGAGGGGATCACTTTCGTGCCGTACTGCGAGAACTGATCCGACGTCCAGGTGTAGTACGTCAGTCCCCGGCCGTAGCCGAAGTACCGCGGCAGGGCCGTGGCCGTGCGCGACCGCACCGAGACGGGGAAGCGTTGGCCATCCGACGACGAGAGCGTGCCCCCGCCCCAACGCTGCCCCAGCGGCTGGCGATGCTGGAAGTTCACGAGCGCCACGATCGCCGGACGAAGCGTGTCGTCGCGCACGTACCACGTCGTGCTCCAAGCCAGGCGTTGGTAGGAGAGCTCGGCGATCTCCGCCATCTCGGCGAGGCTGAAGTTACACGCCTGGGTGAGGAGCGCCGCGTACAGATGCTGGAGCAGATTCTTGGTGCGTGGCGCGCCGCCGCCGGCGTGGGTGAAGTGCGCGGAGAAGTTCGTCCACCCGTCCACTTCGATCAGCAAGTCCGTCAGGTCCACCCGCGGCAGCCGGTCGGCGACCAGCTGCTGCAGCGCCGTGCTGCTGGCGGGCACGTCGTCGGCCTGCAGCGGCGATACCACGAGGTTTCCGTTCACGACGCGGACGGCGTCATTCCGCCGCAGCGCCCGGTCGAGCGCGGCGAGGTGCTCGGCGAGCTCCGCCCGCCGCTGGTGCAGCCGCACGGTACCGTCGGCGGGCACCTGCATCAGACGGCACGCTTCCGCGCGCAACTCCGGCCAGCGCTCCCGCGGAATCAGGTAGCTCGCCGGGTCGGCGTACCGGCGGCTGCCCTCCAGCCAGACGTCGCCCGCGCGTAGCGCGCCGCGCAACTGCCACAGCACGCACATCTCGTAGTACCGCCGGCTGGTGCGTCCGTTCGCCTCCCGCACGTAGGGTTGCCATTTGGCCGGCACGAAGGCCGCGGGGGCGTCGTCGGGGACCTTGCGTTTGCCGGTCTGGTTGAGCTGACGCAGCACCGCCACGGCCTCCAGCAACGGATCGTCGGCCAGGTTGGACCGAAAGGTGAACGCGTCGAGCAACCGGGGGACGAACGTGCGGAGGTAGCCATAGCGCTGGGCCAGGAAGTCGAAGTAGTTGTCGTCGAGGGGGCGGACCAGGCGATCCGATTCCGCCGCGGCCGCGCGCAGCTTCTCCGGCGGTAGGCGCCGGTAGATCTGGGCGCGGACCGCGGGGTCGCTCACCGTCGGGTCAAGCACGATCCGCGCGAGGTCGCGGAAGAGCACGACCTTCTCGTTCGTGGCCCGGGCGGCGCCGCGCCGAAACTCCTCCAGATCCCGCCCGGCGCGGCTGTAGGCGTCGGCGAGCACCCGATCGAAGATCTCGATCACATCGTCGGTGATCTCGGCCAGCGCGTCGTGGAGGAACGCGACCAGAGGTGGGTAGCGCCGCGCCGCGCCCGCCCGCTGCAGCGCTTGATTCGTCGATTTGGCGCCCAGTTGGGCAAGGAACTTCAACCGGTTCGGAGTGAGCGCGCTCAGGTCCCAGGCGGCGACCCCGGCCTGCCGCAGGAACTCCAGCTTGTCGATCTCCTCCCGAATCGCCCGGCCGCTGTTCTCGACCGCCCCCTGGCGGAGCCACGCCAGACGGGTGCCGCGGCGGGAAGCCAGCGGGGCGAGTAAGCCATCGAGGAGGATCTTCACCGGGTCCGTCAACACGCCGGCGAGGCGGCGGTACGTCTCGCGCACCGCGCGCTCGCGCGCCGTGACGACCAGACGTTCCAGCACCGTCACACCGGGCCGCACCAGCTTGTCCGCGCTCAGCTTCTGGGCCGCGAGCGCGAAGAGCAGCGTGGGTTTGTCGTGCTCCAGCGCCCGTTCCACCAACCACGCGGCCAGCGCGTCCAGGTCCCCGGGCGTCGGGTCGCGGAAACCAAGGTAGTCGACGACTTCCCGCCAGTGATCCTGGCGGGTGTGCGCCCGCGCGGCGTACTCCGCCAGGGCAGCGGCCGGCACCGCGAGTTGCCGGGCCACGGATTCGACCACCGCGGCGGGCACGCGCGTCAGGTCGCCGGGTCCAAAGCCCAGGTAGCGCAAGGCACCCAGTTGCACCGCGACGCCGAGGCGGTTGGCAGCGCCGCGGTGGGTGAGCACGAACGCCCGGTCCGCATCCGCGAGGGTGAAGGAGGCGATGACGTCGTCGGGGAGCACCTCCGCCGGGAAGGAGCTGAGGCGCTCGCGCTCGGCCTCCGTCAGAAACTGCCCCGGCATCAGTACTCGACCCGCAGGCTCTCCATCGCGCGCTGGCGATCCTGCGCCGTGGGCAGGCTATAGCGTCGCGTCGTCTCCAGCCGCCGATGCCCGGCGATCTCGGCGACCAGGACCAGGTCGTGTCCGCCGCGCACGAGATTGGTCAAGCAGGTGTGCCGCAGCACGTGCGCCGAGAGCGCCAGCCCCGCCTCCCGCACCGTCTTGCGCAGCAGCTGATCAATCGCCCGCGCGGAGAGGCGGCGGCCCGCGCGGTTCAGGAACAGCGCCGGCTCGGCGGAATCGGGGAAGAGGCGCCGGCGCTCGGCCATCCACGTCGTCAGCGCAGCGCGGACCGCACTGTTCAACGGCACTTCGCGATAGACGTCGCCCTTGCCCGACCGGACGATCACCTTCCCCTTGCGGGCCGTCAGCGCCACGTCGTCGGTATTCAGCGCCACGCACTCGCCGAGGCGCAGCGCGGTGTAGAAGAAGAGCGTGGCGATCGCGCGGTCACGCGCACGCGCCTGGCGTTCCACCGCGCGCAGGAACTGCTTCTGTTCGTCCGCGGTCAGGGCGCGGGGAGCCGCCTGGGGCAGATCTTCACGCCGGACCTGCGGATGGCCGAGGCCGAGGAAGCCATAGAAGCTGTCGATGGCGGCGAGCGCGAGGTTCACCGACGTCGGCTTGGCCCGACGGACCGTCTTCAAGTGTGCCTTGAAATCGCGGACGGCGTAGTCGCGGGCGTGCGGCTCCGCCAGGGGGTCGCCGGACACGGAGGGGGTGGCGGCCAGGTACGCGCAGTAGTGCGTGACGCGCCCACGGTAGGCACGGCGGCTGTTCGGCGCCAGCGGCTGGCGGTCCAGCCACGCCAGGTAGTCCGCCAGAGCAGCCAGCGGATCGGTCGGGGGCTGGTGTGGCACAGACGTCTCCCTGTTATCAGAAGCGGATTCGGCCAGCCACGGAGCGCCGCCAGACGCGTTATCGGAAGTATAGCCGGGGGAAGCTGCGGATAAGCCAACTTATCAGAAGTTTAAGCAGACGCTAACGCTGGCGACGGCATCCGAACTGGGGGCGACTTCTGCCGAGGTGGGCAGTGGGATAGAAGGATACGCCTCCACGGCGGCGTGCACGGCACCGGCAACGGTGCCGTCGACGTACTGCGCGCCGGGGAAGAACCATGCCGTGGGATCGTAGCATGCGTCGCTGTACTTGTAGATGGCAAACTCCCAGTGGTCGTCGCTGCCCGTGTACGTCAAACGACAGCGTGGGTGGGCGGGACCATACTCCCGGCGATCGAGGTAGAGATACTTGCCCCGGTAGCGCACGGTGAAAAACTGCTCAGGGTCGCCGATGACGCGGGTGTTGAAGTCTTGGATCGCCGCGTCGGCCGCTTGCTTGATGTGTTCGGGGATGGCTTGTCTCGTCATGGGCATCACCCCGCGTCTCCCACCAGCCTGGGGCGCCACCGGTACGACCGCGCTCGGGTTCGACGTCTGCCCACACGGTGCGCCTTAGCGACGTTTTTTGTCCAGTTGCTATTCCATGCCCTTGTTCGCCGACGATGCCCCAGGGAACCGCGCTGGGCGATGACACAACGGCCGCCAACCAGGTAGCTGAGCCGGATCCGGCGGCGCCCCCCACGATACGGCCCGCAGACACCGCCAGCGGCGCCGACCTCAGTGCGGCCAGTGGCCC